>LJTR01000194.1 GCA_001303465.1 Phycisphaerae bacterium SG8_4 | reverse complement strand
CAAGAATCTGATAGCCGCTCTGCCGCTGAGCCCGCTCGCCCGATTCCAGCACCCAGCTCAGACGAGGCGACGCCGTCTCAATGCCCATGGGAGCAGCAAGATACTCGCACCGCAGCCCCACAACCTTGATCGGCTGGCCGGTAGGATGAAGAACACGCCACGCCTGACAACCCGCGCCCGCAAAGACTGCCGACAAAGACAATACCGCAATAGAACAAAATCTCAACCGATCCTTCATAGCCTTCTCCTGATTCAATCAATCTCAGAACACGACGTGCGCTACTGGAGATTCCACATTTGACATTCCTTTTTCGATATTCGATATTTCCAACGCTCCTTGAACGCTGTGTTCTACCGCTATCCGAAGTCTGCATTCACCGAAATGGTATTGGACCGCAAGAACGGCCATTCTTCAACCAAAATACCGCAAGACGGGCATGTTGCAATACTTGGAGCCGTTCGTCACGGATTATTTGGCCAAAACTGCAGAATCCAGAACACGGCAGACAGAAGAGACGAGAGAATTTCCGATTGGGTGGATGGGTTAGGATTTGTCGTGGTTGACTACTATTGTCTCGGTGGGGCTCAGCAGCTTGTAGCGTATTCCTCGCCAGCAGATGGTCCTGCCGAAGGCCGATGAGAGGATGAACAGCAGCAACAGTAGAGACCACAGCCAGCAGGCGCCGATGTCGGCGACGCAGGCCGCCCTCATTGCTTTTCGCTCGTGGCCGAGCAATTTGTGGGCCGTCGTCTGGCGGATCACCGCCCGGCCCAGTTGATTGGCGAAGAACACGACCGGCACCAAGGTGAAAAGGCTCACGTGCTCGTGCCCGATTGTCGCGGCGTAGATTGCCACTGCGGCTGTGGCCCAGATGCCCAATACCGAGTACAGACTGCTGAGCAGTCCGAACCACCAGGTCCTCGGGGCATATACGCGGGTTATCAGGAATTGTCTGCGGCCGAACTCGAACAGCTTATGCCAGGTTGTGGACTCGTAGGAGGCGACCAGGCAGGCGGGAACGAAGGCCACTTTCATGCCGACCTTTTTGACGGCAGTGCTCAGCGATAGATCGTCGCTGAGTGACTTGGGCCAGATCTTGTCGAGTCCGAGTTTGCGGAAGACTTCCACGCGAATGGCCATGGACCCACCCCAGGCTTGATTGAAACGCGTATTGCCGAGGAACTGGGCTACCTTGGCATTCATGGCCGAGAGGGCCAGGCTGGCCAGGTTGTTCTTGTTCGGGACGAACCAGCGATAGCCGCTGGCGGCCCCATTCTTGGCCGAGCGAAGAGGGTGGACTATGTTGCTCAGCCAACTGCTGCGGACACAGGCATCTGAATCGGCGAAGGCCATCACTTCAACATCGTGGCCGATCCTCTCGTAACAGTAGATCAGGTTGTGGATCTTTTGACTGCATGATTGCCCCTTACCGGCGACGAATACCTGCACGTCCTGAGCCTTCGAATCCGCGCTGAGCCGGTCCTTCATCTCGCACAATTTACCGTAGGCCGGGTCCGACTCGGCGCCGACCACAAACCACAGCAGATAATCCTCATAGTCCTGGTTGAAGAATGAGGTGATGTTTTCCTCAAAAGCCGAGTCCAGGCCCTTGCAGGGGACAATCAACACCGTCCGGGGTCTGTACCAGAAATAATCTCTCTTGTACTTGTGCAGGGCAAACCGATGGTTTTTGTACGTCTGGATCAGCAATACCAGCTGTGAAGCGATAGCCGCCAGTGCTATGTAGTAGTACGAATCCATTCTTGTCTCTTGCTTGGTGCCGGCACGCCGGGACAGCGGTCGAGGTGCAGCTCACGAGATGGAGGCCAGCGGCACAATCGACTCGATCAACTGCTCAATAGTATACGATTTTGCCAGGTCAATCGAGAGCAAACAGCCGTGGTTGTGGTTGGAGGCGAGAATTATCAGATTCTTGCCCGCCTGGCACCATCCCTGCTCTTGCGGCTGGTGGCCGAGTATGAAGATATCGGTGTCAAACGTTTTGGCCATGTTGTCGAGCAACTTTTGACTGTGTTTCCTGCCCCAGGTCAGCAAATAGGCCGAGCCGGGCCTGACCACGTCGTTGATCTTCAGCCGTCTGTTCAAAATCCCCGGATCGAACTTTCCGATGAGATGGCCGCCGGGCAGAGAATGCGACATCCAAATCCTGTTGTCGCATCTGGCCGCTAACGGCTGCGAAAACAGAAACTGCCTCGTCGCCAGTTCGACTTCGGCGGAGGCCTTGCCGAACTCTCGCTCCATGGCCAGACACAGCGCGCGGTTCATTTCCCGGCCGTCTTTCATCACCTCGCTGCGGTTTATGAAGGCAGTGTCATGGTTTCCCATGAGGATATGAACCCGGTCGGGAAGACTGAGCTTGTAGCGGATAACGTCGAACAACAACTTGTACGACAGGCAACCCCCGAATGCATCCTCCGGACCTCCGTGTATAACCTCCTGTAGAACGAGATGCCTGTCGGGATTGTTTTCCAGATCGGCGTAAGTGATTATTCTCTCGAAGTTTCGCCGATGTCCGTGGAGGTCGCCTGTTACAATAAGGCTGCCGTCAGCAGGCAGGCAGATCAGATTATCGCGTCGATACTCGTCAGCGTTGTTGGCTTCTATGCCCTTGTTCAGCAGATCAATTATTGTTTGAGGCATTCTTGTTCGTTTTGATTTTGCCGCCGAAGATACTGTGCACCATCAGGTCAATCCTTGAGGTAACCTCCATCATGCTGCGGGGGCGCTTCGTAGCGTCGTTCTCGATACAATCCATAACAAGTTTCGAGATGCCCATGGGCAGTCCCTTCTTTATTTCATGAGGCGCTCGACGCGGCTCGGTCACAGGCAGGCCAAACCTGTTCTTCTTGGGTATCAAGGTCGGAGCATGCTTGCCGGTCAGCGCCCAGTACATGGTCGCTCCGAGGTTGAAGATGTCGGTTTTCGGACCGAGGGGTTTGCGCTTGACCTGTTCGGGCGCGATGTAGTCCGGGGTGCCCTGGATTCGGCGCTTGACTGTTCCGATTTTACAGCTCTGACCAAGGTCGATGATCTTGATAGAACCGGATTTGTTTATGAGGATGTTGTTGGGTTTTATGTCGCAGTGGACGATCCCGTGCTGGTGCATGGCGCTGAGGCCGCCGGCGACCATCCTAAAGACGAGCAGCACGTCGCCCAGACTCAGCGTCGAGCAGTCGTCGAGATTCTTGGCGTCGAAATACTCCATGGCCAGCAGCATCTCTTTTACCTTGAACATGCTGCGTATCTTCCTGAGCTCGTAGCACTTTCGGACGTACGGGTGGTCTATCATCCCCGCCACTTTGTATTCGGTTTCCACCTGCTCGAAGACTCTCAAGTCCTCGGGCCTCTCGAATATGACGCGTTTCAGGGCGACTTTTCTGCCATCTTCCTCGTCCGCGGCCAAATAGATGGTGCTCCGCGCCCCGGTTCCGATGCGTCTGATTATAGTATAACCCCCAACGTCGAGTATATCTTTAGCCATACTTATCTATGATAACCTGAAATCCTGATCACCAACCTGACGTTTCACAGTAACTTTCTAAGATGCGCAAAACAGGGTTGTTGTTCGGTTAATTCACAAAAACCACCTCTATATCGAACGTCAGACCGACTTACTTGAATATGATAAAACTATAAGTATACAATAAAACTACGCTTCCATCCAGTGCCAGGGGGGTTTTTCATGCAAATCCGGTCCGAAAAAGTGAACCTTGGAATGGAAATACCGAGTGGACTCAGATCGTCGTCGAAGAAAAACTCCCCCTGCGGGCCAAACAGCCTGCATATCCGGCACCAATCCGCTGCCGGCCCCGGCCTGGACATTCGCAAGGATCTGGCGTCGAACGAAGACATAATCGAATTGCTTTTCCGCTGATTTGGCGTACAATCGGCAAAGACGGTCAAAAAAGACACGAAATTTAAAAGGAGATTCGCCATGTTCAGAGTCAGCTTTGTCTGTATGTGCCTGCTTGGGGCTGCAATATTGGGCGGTTTCTGTCTGCCAGCGGCGGCTCAGAACCTAGCAGTGACAATCGACGCCGGCAAGACAGCCGAGCCGATCTCCAGTTTTGTCTACGGACAGTTCATCGAACATCTCGGAAGGTGCATCTACGGCGGAATCTGGGCCGAGATGCTCGAAGACCGCAAGTTCTTCTTTCCTATAACGGCCGACTACGATCCCTATCGCGGCACGCCGAACGTCTCAAAGGACAGCCCGTTCGCGGTGGTCGGGGCCTCGCCCTGGCAAATCACCGGGTCGCCCGATTCTGTGACCATGGCCGAAGAAGATTCCTTTGTCGGCGAGCACACGCCGTTCATTGAGCCCGGCAGCGGTATCAGGCAACTCGACCTAGGGCTGGTCAAGGGCAAAAAATACGTCGGCTATGTCTATCTCAAGCCGCAACAGCAGAGCACAAACGTAATAATATCACTTATATGGGGCAACAAACGGGAAGATCGAGAATCCACGCAACTGCTGGTCGTTTCGAATCAGTACGGCAAGTACAAGTTCGAGTTTGCCGCCGGTGCCGACACCACCAAGGGTCAGCTTGAGATCGAGGTGACCAACGGCCCCTGTTTCGTGGGCACGGTTTCGCTGATGCCTGCCGACAACGTCGAGGGAATGAGGGCCGACACGTTGAAGCTGCTAAAGGAACTCAACGCCCCGATGTACCGCTGGCCGGGCGGCAATTTCGTCAGCGGCTATGACTGGCGTGACGGGATCGGGCCTCGCGACACACGGCCGCCCCGCAGCAACCCTGCCTGGACGGGGGTGGAACATAACGACTTCGGCTTCAACGAATTCATTCAATTCTGCCGTCTGGTCGAAGCCGAGCCCATGGTGACAGTCAACACAGGCTTCGGGGATGCCTACTCGGCCGCAGCTCAGCTGGAATACTCCAACGGCTCGACGGATACACGCATGGGAGCCACCCGGGCCCAGAACGGAGCGCCGGAGCCCTTCAATGTACGCTACTGGGCCATCGGCAACGAAATGTGGGGCCGCTGGCAGCTCGGCTATATGAGCCTCGCGCACTATGTTCGCAAACACAACTGGGTCGTGGACAAGATGCGTGAAGTAGACCCGGATATTGTTCCGATCGCTTCGGGAAATGCCGGCGAGTGGAGCGAAGGTCTGCTGAAAAATTGCAGCGACCATATCGACCTTATCGCCGAGCATTTTTACTGCCGGGAAAGAACCGATCTTGTGGAACATACCTCCCAAATCGCCGACAACATCAAGCGGAAGGTCGAGTTTCATAAGCAGCTTCGTGAAAAGTTGGACCAGCTGAAAGGAAAAGACATACAAGTCGCAATGACCGAGTGGAATTACTGGTACGGCCGGCATGAGTTTGGGGAACTGGGCACACGATACTTCCACAAGGATGGTCTCGGAATTGCCAGAGGCCTCCACGAATACTACCGTAATTCGGACATCATCTTCCTGGCAAATTACGCTCAGACGGTCAACGTCATCGGCTGCATCAAAACCAGCAAAACCGATGCGGCCTTCGAGACGACGGGACTGGCCTTGAAACTCTACCGCAACCATTTTGGAAGCATACCTCTGGCCGTTACGGGTAGTACCGAGCCACTCGACATCGCGGCGGCCCTGACCGAAGACGGCGAGGCCCTGACCGTCGCAGTGGTCAACCCTACAGAACAGCAGCGTGAATTGACGGTGGACCTCCAGGGCACCCAAGTCAGGCGCACCGGCACACTTTGGCGCATCGCTCACAAGAACCCCATGGCCTACAACGAGCCCGGCGCCGAACCCAATGTGTTTATCGAGGAGACACAGATCACGGATATTTCCAGCGATGTGAGTTTGCCGCCTTTGAGCATAAGTCTTTACAAGCTGTCCACGAGACGCTAAAAGAGAAGATCAAGAATCAGAATGCGAATGTAGTAGCCACGAAGACACAAAGACACGAAACCTGCAATAGGAAGACTTGGTGTCTTTGTGCCTTTGTGGCTGAGGTTTGAAAACGGAGTGCTTTTCATGGAATGTAAGCAAGAGACGAACCTAAAGAACTGTAACTGCTCATACCCGGGCTGTCCCAGAAAGGGAATATGCTGTGAGTGCATGAGCTATCACCTGTCGTCGAAGCAGCTGCCCGCCTGCTGTTTCCCCGACGAAGTCGAGAGACAGTACGACCGCAGCTTCAAGGCGTTCGCGAAAGCCTGGAACCTGTAGATTCAAAGATGAACGCACGCCGGGCAGTCAGTGCGGCCCCGGCGTGTGATATGAACGAAGGCTCTACTTGCGGGTCAAGGAAAAGAGCATTGCCTCACCGCCTGATTCCAGGTAATAGGGACGGCTCATTGAACCCGGCTCACTAGCCGCTAAGGTCAGCTTGTCTGCCTCGAGCTTATAAATGCCCAGTGAGGTCTTGCCCTCGTATTCCGGCATCGAGCATTTACTGATCTTAAAGTCAGCCTGCTTCGGATTCGTTTTCGTGTTCAAAGTCACAGTGCCCGAGTAGAAAGTGAAATCCGGACCCTTGATTTCCACCTTGCCTGCTGAAATCCTGAATGTCCATTCGCCGTATTCGCCTCCGGCGGTCCCAACCCACGTTCCATCAAGCTCAGCGCCCTTTTTCGCCGTGTCCGCTTTCTGGCGTTTGAATATTGTCTCACCACTGGCCTGGGAGGCACGACTGCCCGACTCGACGGTATACTCTTTCAGCTTGAAGCTGTTACTATCGACTTTGATGAAGACCAGATCCATCGTTTCCGTCGTACCGTCGCGTTCGATACGCTCATTC
Organism: Phycisphaerae bacterium SG8_4; assembly: GCA_001303465.1. Classification (GTDB taxonomy): domain Bacteria; phylum Planctomycetota; class Phycisphaerae; order Sedimentisphaerales; family Anaerobacaceae; genus SG8-4. The sequence goes on along the minus strand of LJTR01000194.1, from coordinate 1,418 downwards.
CTGTTGACCGCACCATCGTAGTCTTCGCCCCACGTGCCATTCCACGTGCCGCCCATATTGTCGGCTCCAATCTGGATCACTTCCTCGCGGGACGGCACGAACATGATCAGGCCATGATATTTGAAATCGCCAATCTTAACGTTTACGCACATAGCGCGCTTGTCCAGTATCCATTTGTACTCAAGCTCGACCTGCTGGCCGTCGTCGCCGGTGGCCGTCCATTTTCCGATCATCCAGTTGTAGCCATACTGGGTGACAAGGTCTCCAAGGTTCTCCTGCGCGGCGGCGGGCGCCGCGGAAACTACCAACAGCACCGCCACAATCAAAGACACGTTTCTCAGATTCATCCTTACTTCTCCTTTCTTTCATTGCCGTTCGGGTTTTACAGAGCAAACATAAGATGAAATCTTATCCTCCATAATTGCCAGTTGTCAAGCTTTTCCAGCTTACAGTACTCCAACTTACAGTACTCACGATTGAAATCTTGCGTTTTTGCCCGGGTAAGTAACTTTGCAATAACAGTTTATGATCTTGCTCGCGGGAATCTACTGCCCTGAAGGGTATAACAAAGTCGACAGAGCCACCCCTTTTGGTCAATAGAAGCGCATAATAAAGGCCGAGCCAACATAGCTCGGCCTTTCTTGTCGGGGTTCTGAGTGTAAGAATCAGTAATCATTTAGCAGCTCGTCGGGCCAATCTTCGCTTAGGACTCTCTGGAGATTGCCTTCGGTGTCGAGGATGACAATTTCCTTTCGTCTGTGCGGGGTGTTCGGGTCGGGACAGAGATAGTGGGAGTTTTCAGCTACAAGGCAGGAAATCTGGTCGCGACCCTTCCACTGTGAGACGAGCTTGGGCGAGGAGTCATCTCCGAAGGATTCATTTTCGTCGATGAGGATTTTTGAGGAGTCAAGGTCTCGGCCGAGCGTGTATATGCCGAGCGTGTTTTTGTTGCCGGGCAGGAGAATCTTCTGGGAATCGTACGACAGTGCAAAGAGATGGCAATTACCTTGCGTGAAGTCGATGGCGATTTGGGGGAGGATTTCACTGATGGCGCCGGTCAGGGTGTCGCAGCAGAAGATGGTCTCCTTTCCTGTGTCGATCCTACTGGAGGGCAAGGATATCCTTGCGGAGGTGAAGAATATGCGTTTGTCGCCGGCATAAGAGACGTGCATCCAGGGGTGATATAAGCCCCCGGCCAGTTCCGCAACGGCACCTGTGCAGACGTATATTGCGGCCGAGTCGCTGCCATCGGATTTGGCAGGCGAGGCAAGGAGCCGGCCGTTGCGGTCGACGACGGTCCGCTCGACGAGTGAGCCGAGGGCAGGTTTCTGTGTGTCGAAGGACTCAGCTTCGGGCTTGAGATATGCGATTGCACGGGAATCCGGTGTGAAGGCATAGCCAATAGCTGTGGCCGGCGC
>LJTR01000193.1 GCA_001303465.1 Phycisphaerae bacterium SG8_4 | reverse complement strand
ACTACTGCTGCGCGGTTGCTGAAGATCTGCAGCAGCATCGAGCCACTGTCAAGGTTGTGGACGCCCAGGGCGAGACACTCAGAGCCGACCTCAAGGGCGCAGGCGAGATTGAAGAATTGAAAACCCTGGTTGTCAAAGGTATGGTGGCGGAGGGCTCCGACAGGAATAATCTTGTGGTTAACGCCCAGGGAATCTACGTGGAAAACTAGGGCTCAATTAGAGTGCTTGTCCGCGAAACTTATGGTCCTTCTTCTTGCCGGAAGGCGGTAGTCTGTTTATGCGTTGCATATCTGCACAGACCTGTATAATCTCAATTATAGTGACGTTGCTGGGATGCAGCGCTTCGGGGCCGGTGGATGATAAACCGGCAGTCCCAGCCCCCACGAATCTGCCGCCGGCCGACAAGAGTCTTGATCGGCCCTCGCTTGCTGAGGAACAACCGCTCGATCCGAACACGCCGATAACGTTAAGGCAATCGCTGGCACTGGCTCTGCTGCGCAATCCGGAGCTGGAGGCCTTTTCCTGGCAGGTGCGGGCGCAGGAGGCAAACATACTTCAGGAAAGCCTCAGGCCCAATCCCGTCCTGGGGGCCAAAGTCGAGAATTTTGGCGGCACTGACCCGATAGACAGATTCGAAGGCGCCATGACAACCTTTAGCATCAGCCAGCTTATCGAGCTGGGTGGCAAAAGAATGAAGCGGACTCGTCTGGCCGAGACAAATCATGCGCTGTCGGCATGGGATTACGAAGCCAAACGCCTGGAGATAGTGACAGAGGTCGCCCGGCGCTATATTGAAGTATTGGCCGACCAGCATCGAGTCGAACTGGCCGAGCAGACGCTGGAGCTGAGCCGGCAACTGCACGCGATCGTAAAAGACCGTGCCCGGGTCGGTGTGATCCCAACGGTGGAGGTTGACAAGGCGGTGGTAAGAGTATCCACCGAGCAGATCCTACTCCATAAGGCCCGCCGAAAATTGGAATCTTCCCGACAGCAGCTCTGCGCAACGTGGGCAGACTCGGATCCGCTGTTTTCTGAGGCACTGGGGGAGTTGACAGTTGTCGAAGATATCCCAACCCAGGGTCAATTGACGAGACTCGTCTCGCAGAATCCGGATATTGCCCGCTGGAGCGCGGAGATCTCGCAGCGCCGCTCTGCGCTCGAGTTGGCCCGGAGCCAGGCTATACCGAGCGTGAGCGTGGGCGGCGGGATTCGCCGGTTCGGCGCCACTGACGAGAATGCTCTGGTCTTCGAGGCGGGATTGCCCGTGCCGATTGTCGATCGTAATCAAGGCGGCCGATTGCAGGCCCGGTACGATCTTATGAAGGCAAAGTCTCAGCAGAAAGATGCAGAGGTAGGTGTCCGGACTTTGCTGATAGCCAATCACAGGACACTTGCCGCCGCCCACTATGAAGTTGTTACCCTGAGGGACACGACAATTCCCGCCGCCCGATCGGCATACGACGCCGCCCGTAAGGCATTCGAAAAGGGTCTGACCAGCTTTATCGATGTGCTCGATGCCGACCGAACACTTGTCAATTCCCAGCGGCAGTATATCGAATCGCTGTCGACCTTTCAGAAGACTCTCACAACTCTGGAGGGATTGGTCGGTCAATATCCTGCAGCCATGCGCGATTGATCAATGGAATTATGGTGCTCCCGATTGAAGATTCCCGTTCTTGCGTGGTTAAGTGGCTTTACAATAGCAAGTTATGGTTTTGCTCGCGGGAATTTACTACCCTGAAGGGTATATAATAATGAATCGTCCTGGAGGCCTTATGTTCTGGCATACGAACGTCAAACGCGTCGCATTCTTGTTCTTCATTCAAGCTTCGTTAGCGATTTCCGGATTCAGCCAGACTCGGGTGATCTGGACCATCGGCAAATCCGACAACAGCGCGGCCGAATTTGCCCTGGCCCCGGCAGACTATGAGAAATTTCTCGCCAGGGATTTCGGCTGGGAGGACCGCTATTTTCTCGTCGGGCATTCGCGGCCTAAAGAAGACTGGCCCTACATTATGCCGGGACCTGCCGACAGCTGGGGCGGCACGAGCGGTACGGCCGGCCGCCGCACGCATGTGCTCAATATTCTCTTCGGCCTTGAGCAGGCCCCGGCCAGTGACGACTGGAAACTGATTGTCGATCTTCTCGATACTCATCCGCAAAGACCGCCTCTTCTGAAGGTCAACGTCAATGGTCACGCCAGCAAATTCTCTCTGCCTCCAGGCGGCTCGGATGCGTCTGCAACCGGCCAGACGAAATCGGCCAGAGAGCATGTAATTGAAATCCCCGTCAAGAGAGGGGTCATCCGCAAGGGCGGCAACCAGATCAACCTGGCGATTCTTGAGGGTAGTTGGATGGTGTTCGACCAGGTGCGGCTCGAAGGTCCCGAAGGCGTCGTTGAGGCGCCAATCCGTGATGTCTTCGTGCGTGACGTTCGGGTTGCCGATTATGAAACGGTCGATGCCGATCGACGCGTCCAGCCGCTGCTGGTCGATGTCGAACACATCGGCGGAGAGCCTGAACTGAGCGTTCGGGTCGACGGTGAGCATATCTTTGCGGCAACTCTCGAGCAGGGCCGCTATACCTTCGAGGCGCCGATGCCGGCCGTTTCGGCGCCGTCAGCCAGCCGTTACGAGATTCTCGTAGATGGTGACGTGCTGGGGAAAGGCAATGTGCGCCGCTCGCCACAGCGACTGATCACGCCGGCCGAATATGTAGACACGCGGATCGGCACGGCACATTCCCGATGGATGATCGCCCCGGGGCCCTGGATGCCGTTTGGCATGGTGAAACTGAGCCCGGACAACCAGAACACAGGATGGCAGGCGGGGTATGATCCGAGCTTCGAGAACATAGGAGGTTTCAGTCACATTCACGAATGGACGATGGCCGGAGTTTCCATGATGCCGACTGCCGGCCCGCTTGAAATTAGCCAGGGCAGCGAAGATGATCCCGACTCGGGTTATCGCTCGCGTTTCGATAAGTCCACCGAACAGGCACCTGTCGGCTATTACGCGGCCGACCTGACAGACTACGCAATCAAGGCCGAGCTGACCTCCACGACGCGCTGCGGCTTCCATCGCTACACGTTTTCCAAAAAGGCCGCTTCGCGCGTGCTGATCGATCTGCAATTTGGCGCCGAATATGCGCTTGAACTCCAACAAGCGAAAGTCTACAAGGCCGGCACTCATCGGGTCGCGGGACTGAGCACATACCGCTCAAGATGCTGGGGGCCGGAGGGCCTGCAGGATTACACGGTTCATTTTGTCATCGAGTTCGACCGGCCCATCGAAAGCTTCGGGGTATGGCAAGACGACCAGGTCAGATCGGGTACCGACCGTCTCGAGGCCGGCGCCGTAAAGGACGCCGGCGCATTCGCCGAATTTGACACCAGCGGCGATCCGGTCGTTCAGGCCCGCGTGGGTATCTCCCTGGTGAGCATTGAAAATGCCGCCCTCAACCTGGACAGTGAAGTGACCCAGCGCTTCGGATGGAACTTCGATGCCGTGCGCACCAATCACCTGAAGGCCTGGAACGAATTGCTGGGGCGCATCGAAATTCACACTTCCGATCGCCGCCAGAAGGTCCGTTTCTACAACAACCTTTACCGGTCGTTCTGCCGCAACACCTGGAGTGACGTCAACGGCCAGTGGGTGGACGGCACAGAGAAGGTGCGGCAGTTCAAAAACCCGGACGAGGTCGCGCTCGGATGCGATGCCTTCTGGAACACCTTCTGGAATCTTAATCAACTCTGGCACCTCGTCGCGCCGGAGTGGTCGAGCCGTTGGGTCAAATCGCAGTTGGCAATGTACGACGCCCTCGGCTGGCTTGCCAAGGGTCCTGCAGGCATGGAATATATCCCCGTGATGGTCGCTGAGCACGAGATACCGCTGATAGTCGGTGCCTATCAGATGGGCATTCGCGACTTCGATGCGGAGAAGGCCTTCGAGGCGGTGCGCAAGATGCAGACGACCATGCCGGAAAGGATCGGAGGCGGCCTGGCGGGCAACCGTGACCTGAAGGCATACCTGGAACACAAGTACGTACCGTCCGACAAGGGACGTTTTTCCAACACGCTTGAATACGCCTATGATGACTGGGCCGTAGCGCAGCTCGCAAAGGCGCTCGGAAAGAACAGGGAATACGAAGAATTCCTCGAACGCTCAACGTGGTGGCGCAATGCAATCGATCCGGAAACGGGATTCGCCCGACTTCGCAAATCCGATGGCCGCTTCGAGGAGGGTTTCGATGCCTTCAAATCGGGCGCCAACAAGCAATATGTCGAGGGCAATGCCTGGCAGTTGACTTTTTTCGTCCCACAGGACGTGCCGGGTTTGGCCAAGGCGATCGGCGTCGACCGCTTTCGAGAGAGGCTGAACTGGGGTTTCGAGGAGTCGTACAAGTGGCGCTTCAATGCGCCCAGGGACCAGTACTGGGACTACCCCATCATGCAGGGCAACCAGCAGTCCATGCATTTCGCCTGGCTCTTCAACTGGGTGGGGCGTCCCTGGCTGACACAGAAGTGGAGCCGCGCTATCATGCAGCGCTACTACGGCAACGGCCTGGCCAACGCCTATCTCGGCGACGAGGACCAGGGACAGATGAGTGCGTGGTTCGTCATGGCCGCTCTCGGGCTCTTCCAGACCGACGGTGCGTGCCGGGCAGAGCCAATCTATGAGATCGGCAGCCCGCTTTATGAAAAGACGGTTATCCATCTGGGCAGCCGCTTCGGTCGAGGCTCGACGTTTACGATCGAGGCCCGAAACACATCTTACAGGAATATGTACGTGCAGAGCGCGCGGCTCAACGGAAAGAAGCTCGAGACCTTTCGTTTTCCGGCAAGCGAACTGCTCAAGGGCGGAGAGCTGATCCTTGAGATGGGCCCAGAACCGAACACCGAATGGGGCAAGTAAAAGACAAATCAAAATGAAGAATGAAGAATCCCGGAAATCATCTGCCGGAGGCGGATTCCGCTATTTTGATTTTTGACCTTTCGCGCCTGATCTTGCTATAATGCTTCTAAAGAAAGTCATCGGGAGTCGAGCCAATGAAGACGAAAGTTCCATATCTGCTTCTCTGCATATGTGTCGCGTCACCAGGCAGTGCAGTGGCCGCCGGAGTTGGCATTGACGATAGCACCGGCTCCGGATTGATCGGGCGCTGGACATTCGATGATCTTACAGACGGTGTACTGAAGAACTCTGTGCGAACCGCCCTTGACGCAACGGTCCGGGGCGATGTCTCGCTCCAAGACGGCGTCTTCGCAGCGGCTGCTCGTCTTGACGAGAGACAGGCCGTCCGCATAGAGGCCAACGAGGCATTCAGAAACCTGCCGGCGATCACTATATCAGCATGGGTCAGCCCGAGTGAGCTTTCCGGTTATCGAGAGATATTTCGCAAGGAAGACGGCGACAGGCGGATTCTTTTCTCATTTCAGAACGGCGGCCGGATACTTTCGTTGGGACTAAACGTGGCCGGCTCCGGTTACGAGGAGCTCGATGCCAGGGTAAGCCCGGCGCTGCTGACGGATCTTCAATGGCACCATGTGGCCGGGACATTCGACGGCGAGACAATGCGAGTCTATCTGGATGGTCTTGAAATAGACTCGAAGAGAAAGCCCGGAAGGATTGTTTCCGGCGGCGGGGCCGATGCGTTCATAGGGTCGCACTCAGGCAGAAGCGAGTTCTTCCACGGGCTGATGGATGATCTGAGGATATTCAGCATTGCGCTGACAGACGACAGAATCGCCAGGCTATATGAAGAAGGTCTGGCGGCCATCGGTGAGAAGGTTGAGGGGTATCGAGAGCAGGCCAAGGAGCTTTACGAGGAGAGTGCGACATTTGCCGAGACTATGGCCGCGACGCGGAGGAATCTAAAAGGTCAGAATGTTCCGCGCGTCTTGATGAGGCTCATCCAGGCAAAACTGACCGCGAGATTCTCCAAGGAGTGTGCCGATTTCTCTGAGGCAACTAAAAACCAGCCTTTCGAGTATCTGACGGCGCCGGATAACTCGTGGAATCTGAGCAAGGCCGAATATCTGATAGACCTTCTGAGTGAGTATAAGCCACTGACGCGGCAACAGTGGGCCAAGCTCAATGAAACGCAGCGCAAAGAGTGGAAGGACGTCGAGCAACTGACAACAAGATTCGAGCAGCTCAAGAAGATGGGAGAGGCAGGGACATGCGGGGCGGGCTGGGTCGAGCTTATGCTGGAAGCAGCCGCGCAGGTCGTGCACAGGCCCGTACAATATGAAGCTGTGGCGCCCTATGTGAAGCCTTACACTCCGCGGACGCGTGACTACTCGGCACAAGAGGCGGAGGATCTGTTGCGGCGGGATTGGCTGCATCAGGCAGATGGCGCTGTAACTTCCAAGCTCATAAAGAGCGAGATAGGATGGACCAGAGAGATCGCCGCCAGGATCAAACGCGATTTCCCAGAAAGGATCGATTTCTCTGAAGAACTGTCCGAGCTGAGAGCTTTGGAAGCGGCGATAGGAGACAGCTCGGATGAGCAATTGTTCTTCGCGGTCAGAAGTATCAAGCGCAGGATAATGTTTGCCGATCCGGTTGTGGATTTCGACAGTATCTTGTTTGTCGATATACCGTTTCCGGGAGGATCCGAGTGGCCCCATGAGACGCGTCACCGACTCGGTTATATGGCGGTGCCGGGCGGCAGACTGCTTACTCTCAAAGGCTTGTCCCCGGCGGGGAACCTGACAAAACTGATGCCGGTCGAGCCTTTGCACGGCACATTCTGGCGGCCCGATCTGTCATTCGATGCAAAGCGCGTGCTGTTCTCATTCCACCCGGCAAACGAGAAGAACTTCCATATTTATGAGATAAATATTGACGGCTCCGGCCTGCGACAGATCACCGATGGCATATATGACGACGTGGATCCCATTTATCTACCGGACGAAAAGCACATAGTTTTCGCCAGCACGCGCGGGCACAATTACGTCCGCTGCATGCCGCCGACGAACTCTTTTGTGCTTACACGATGCGATCTCGACGGCAGGAACATGTATATCATCAGCCGCAACAACGAGCCGGACTATCTGCCTTCGCTGCTCAATGACGGCCGGGTGATCTATACCCGTTGGGAATACACGGATAAGCCGCTCTGGCGGGCTCAATCGCTGTGGACGATGAACCCGGACGGCACGCGCGCCGCCACCTTCTGGGGCAATCAGAGCGTCTGGCCCGATCTTCTCAAAGACGCCCGGCCGATCCCGGACAGTGAGCGCGTGATGTTTACCGGCTCTGCGCATCATGACTGGTTCGCCGGCAGTATCGGAATTGTCGACACGCGAAAAGGCCTCAACTTTCCTGGTGGCCTTACAAAGGTAACCGCAGAACTGATGTGGCCTGAATCGGGCAACGGTCCGGTCGATCCGATAGAGTCTGACAACTACCATAAGAGTGGAGACTATCGCGCCTATCAGACTCCTTATCCGCTGAGCGAAGACGTGTTCCTTGTCTCTGCCAACAGGGCCGGCAATTTTGTACTGTACCTTATGGATACGGCGGGCAACAAAGAACTGATTTACGAGGGCGCACATAACATCTTTCACGCCATGCCTCTCAAACCCCGTCCGAAGCCCGCGGTAGTGCCGGACAGCGTGCGATGGCCCTCGATAGCCGAACGTCACGATCCTGCCGGGGGCATTATATTCAGCAATAACGTTTATCATAATGCACCGGCCGGACTCAAGGGCAGGGCAAGTTATCTCCGCATCCTGACGATGGACGCCAAGACATACAGCTACTGGTACAAACGGCCCTACGCATCGACCGGGCCGGTGGTTTCGATGGTGTCCTCTGAGGGAGTCAAGCGAATACTCGGAACGGTGCCGATCGAAAGCGACGGTTCTGTGCATTTCAAGGCGCCGTCGGGCAGATCGCTCTATTTTCAATTGCTCGACGATAAGTACCGGGCGCTGCAGACCATGCGCTCGGTCTCGGGTGTGATGCCGGGCGAGACGAGAGGGTGCCTGGGCTGTCACGAAATGCACAGCACAACGCCCGCCACGCAGACTAATGCCAAGGCGCTGCAGCGCGGCCCCTCGGAAATCACGCCCCCACCGTGGGGAGATGAATCGATAAGCTACATGCGGTTTGTTCAACCGGTATTGGACAAGTACTGCGGTCAGTGTCATCAGGGCGACGGAGAGGCGCGGGACAAACTGGACCTGACCTACCGCGGCGACGGT
>LJTR01000192.1 GCA_001303465.1 Phycisphaerae bacterium SG8_4 | reverse complement strand
GTGAGAAGCCGGCTTGCCTGACGATGGCACAGGGCAAGGCGGTTGTCGAGGCCGCACGGCGGTATGGCCGGATCTATCAGACCGGCGCCCAGCGAACGCATCGTAATGGGCGGAATTGGACTCGGCGGCCGCGGCTCTCATGATTTGGGCTGGATGTTGAACGAGTCGGATGTGCAGTGGGTCGCCGTTTGCGATGTCCGAAAGGACCGCCGTCAAGCGGCCAAGAACACAGTGGACAGCAAATACGGTAACAAAGACTGCGCCGCGTACGGCGATATGCGACAGCTCCTTGCCGAGCGGACAGATGTGGATGCGGTATTGATTGCCACCGGCGACCGCTGGCACGCGCTGGCTTCGATCATGGCCATGCGGGCAGGCAAGGATGTCTATTGTGAGAAGCCGGCTGTGAGAAGCCGGCTTGCCTGACGATGGCACAGGGCAAGGCGGTTGTCGAGGCCGCACGGCGGTATGGCCGGATCTATCAGACCGGCGCCCAGCGGCTCAGCGAGGCCAATCACGTCTTTGCAATAGAGATGGCCAGAACCGGCCGGTTGGGCAAGATTCACACCGCCTACGCCGACATTCGCTGGCGCGACGGCCTGCGCCACGACTGGTTAGAAGCCGAACCGGAACCTCCAAAGGATGAATTGGACTGGGATAACTGGATCGGTCCATGTCCCTGGCGCCCTTACAACAGCGCTTATGCGTCCGGAGGCTGGTACCACTTCTATGATTTCGCCACCGATGTCGCGATGTGGGGGGCGCACACGGTTGCACAGGCCCTCGCCGGACTCGATATGACGGACGTCTCTTTCATCGAGTTCGAGTTTGCCGGTCCGGATCAGACGATGGTGACACATCTATCCAACGGGGTTAAGCTGGTTCTGTTTCGAGTAGCCGGTTCGGTATGGGAACCGTGCAAGTATTGGTATGGCGCTTGCGGTGAGCGGTTCGATGGCCCCGAAGGATGGGCCGCGGCCGCTGACGGCTACGGGAGCCCTGACGTCTCATCGCCGGCACTGCTGCGCGAATACAAGAAGCTAGTGGCCGACTACACGGGCCGGACTGGACGGCCGATGAACCACGTGAGGGATTTCTTTGACTGTATCCGGTCACGCCGACAGGCGGTGGCAAATCCTGATGTCATGTACCGGTCCATGAACATCTGCCTGGCCGCGGACATCTGCGAGCGATTGAGGCGGAACATGAAGTTCGATCTGCGCAAGGCTGAGTTTGTCAACGATCCAGAAGCCAACCGGATACGCTCCCGCGCGATGCGCAGCCCATACACGATCTGATTCAACCACCAGGGGAGTCGAGCCGCACGGCGGCTTTTTGTGAAAGGACCGGCACATGTCGAACACTAATCGGCGGGATTTTCTGCGAGCCTCAGTTGCTGCCGCGGCAATTGCGACTCCCTTGAACGCGGCACAACCTGCGCAAAACAAGACAGACTCGGAACAATTGGCGAGTCGCCTGAACCACGACCTGCACACGCACACAGTCTTCTCGGACGGCGCGCATTCCATCGCGTTGCACATTTTGGAGGCTCGGGCGTTCGAACTGGAGGCGGTGGCCGTTACCGACCACTACGCTCCCGCCGGCAGGATAAGCAAATCGGAGGAGCAATTCGACCTTTACCTCGCCGAGATCGAGCGGGCGCGCTCCGGGCAGGACGATGTGATCGTGCTCAAGGGTGTCGAGGCCAGCGCCCTGGATACGACCGGCCGAATCAGCATCGACCAGCAACACGCGGCACGGCTGGAGTGGATACTTTGCCACCTGGGCGGCGAAGCCGAGGGCACACTCCGCAATACGCCAAGTGATAAACGACAGTACGTCGAGAACGTCGTGCGCACATACATGGGTCTGTGCGACGTGGAGTATCTCGATGTAATTGCGCATCCGTTCAATACGGGCAACACGCGACCGCCGGCTTTTCCGGAGGATTATCCGCCGCATCTGCTGCGCGAGCTGGCTGCTAAGATGGCCGAGAAGAAGAAGGTCTTTGATGTGATGAACGACATGATTTACTGGTTCCACAAGACTTCGATCCCGCCGCGGGAGCTGACGGCCCAATATGTTGAACTGGTTAAACTGTTCAGCAGCGAAGGGGTGATGTTCCAGGTTTCCAGCGACGACCATCGAACGGGCCTCGGCAATACCCGCTGGGCCAAGCTGGTCGTCACACGCGCCGGCGTGCCGGGCGGGCAGATTGTCGATCCCAAACGGATCGCCCGCCGTGAAAACTAGGCGAAAACTAGGGACATTCTACTTTTCCGCGTTGGCGGAGCAGAAATGGTGCGATACATCGCGGCGCCCGCGGCTGCGGTCGGAAACTCTGAGCACGAAGCCCTGAATCATAGACAAGATGAAATGGTGCGCTGCTTCGCACCACTGGTTCGTCGTGCTGCGTTGTGCGTTCGTGGTTAGACTTTTGACAAGATCACAGAATGAACAGATTTTAGATGAGGAATGGCGAACAAGGAATATCGCATATCGAGGTCAAAAACCTTGTGCTGCCCTCATACGACTTGCGCGCAGTTCATCGAGACCCATTGCCTCGGCGCCACCGCCACCGAGAGACTGGCTGCTCACCCACTTTCTGGGTCCATCGCTTGCCGTTCTTCTCGAATTCGACTGCATCCTCATGTATCTTTAGAACGGTGATCCCGTCGATAACGTCTCCTTCAGAGATCATTTTGTCGTTGATGAAAGCAAGCGCGTGGCCTTGACTGTATGCTATACCGCTCACAAACCCCTTGTTCACAGACTTGTCTGGAGATTGCTTCGACGAGGTGGACGCCGCCAGCAAAATCGGATCATCCAACGAAGACTCCTCACCTTCGGACGTTGGAACGACCGGCGCATTTAGAAAGTGTACGGCGAAGATGAACATAAGAGCCACAACAGGAAGAGCCAAGACCCACCCCTTAACCTGCTTGTTCTCAACTGGGCTGTTCTGGCCAGCAACCGTGCCCGCCATGCCTGTTGATTCTGCAGGGGTCGGGCCCGCTTTGTTGATTTGCTCGGCCGGTACGTCTCGCATTTCCTGATCAAAGCTCAACATCTCGGGTCCACCCTATTGAATTGGAGTTCTGCCGAGTTAACGAGTCAACCTGCAGGGAGCGTCAAAACATAGCGTGGTCGGGAGAGTCATCCGCCTGGAAAGCTCCAGTCATAGTATCAAACCGCCAGCCTGCAATATTTGCACCGGCAACTGCACCGTCTATACGGATTGCCGCTGACCTGTTGCAGGGGTTAACCGGAAGAACCTGCAGGTAGGGACCAAAGTCAACACCTGGGTCCCCATTGGCGTTGGTCTGAGCTGTCATTCTTCGCAAGAAATCGGCAGGAGTTTCGCCCTTAGCTGCAGGAAGTTGGCCGTTGTGGTGGAGCTTGTACAACTCAATCTTGGCGCGTACTCCGAGAAGATCGCTTGCCAGAGTGGAGGTCGTGGTTTCTACGCTGGCTCGTGAAATGTGAGGAACAACTACCGCCAAGATGCTCAAGACGACCGCGACCGCAATGAACTCGATCAGACTGAAACCACGCTTATGAATCATTCTTCGACTCCTCAACAATCAGACTGCTTGCGCACACCCAGCGAGGGCAGGAGTAATACAGGTATTCTCCGTCCTCCTAATTAAAGCATAGAAAGTGTTTTCCGGAAGGCCAAAAGGTGAGGGTTTTGGTTCTCTGGCAAAGAGCTCGGCAACGGCTTTTGACAGGATAGCAGGATGCACAAGCGATAGGATCCGTGTCTGCAAGAACGAAAACTGGCAGGGTGAGCAGTGCCCACCCTGCCTCACGACTACCGTTTACCGGTTAACCGCTGTCCGCCTTAATCGCGAAAGACGCGATTTAGCGGCTCTCCCACAGATCTTGTAGTCACATTATATACGATCACCGACGAGAAGTCAATAATCATTAATCACTCATCAGCAATCACTTACCTGACTGCCGCCTGTGCCGCCGCGAGTCTTGCTATCGGAACCCTGAACGGCGAACATGAGACGTAGTTCATTCCCACCCGATGGCAGAAGTCGATACTGTTGGGCTCGCCGCCGTGCTCGCCGCAGATCCCGACTTTCAGTTTCTTTCTGGTCTGTCTGCCGAGTTTGGTTCCCATCTCCACGAGTTTGCCGATGCCGACCTGATCGAGTATCTGGAACGGGTCCGCACAGTAGATACCCTTGTTGACATATTCGCCGAGGAACTTGCCGGCGTCGTCCCGCGAGAAGCCCATCGTCATCTGCGTCAGGTCGTTGGTGCCGAAGCTGAAGAACTCGGCCTCGGTTGCGATCTCGTCGGCAGTCAGAGCAGCTCTCGGTACCTCGATCATCGTTCCGATCAGGTGCTTGATCCTGGTCTTTCTCTCTTTGAAGACCTGCTTGATCTCGTCGACGATCTCATCTTTGACCAGCTTCAATTCCTTAACCTCGCCGACCAGCGGGATCATTATCTCGGGCAGGACGACCTTGCCCGCCTTCTTGACGTTCAATGCCGCTTCGATAATTGCCCTTGCCTGCATCCGGCAGATCGCCGGATATGTTATTGCCAGACGACAGCCACGGTGGCCAAGCATCGGATTGAACTCGTGCAACTGCTCGACTTTCGCCTTGACGGCGGCGGGTTTGATGCCGAGACGTTTGGCCATCTCGGCCTGGTTCGCCTTGTCCTGCGGCAGGAACTCATGCAGCGGCGGATCGAGCAGGCGGATCGTAACCGGCAGCCCGGCCATTGCCTTGAAGATGCCCTCGAAGTCACTGCGCTGATACGGCAGCAGTTTCTTCAATGCGCCTTCGAACTGCTTCTTGGCGACGGCATGTTCCTTTTCGATCGCCTTCTTCTCCTTTGCGGTTCCGGCGGCCTCTATTTGTTCGAGCATCAGGGAATAATCATCGGCGGCCAGAATCATCTGACGAACAGGCCAGATGCGGTCGCCCTCGAAGAACATGTGCTCGGTTCGGCAAAGACCGATGCCCTCGGCGCCGAATTCCCTGGCACGTTTGGAATCTTCAGGCGTATCTGCGTTAGTGCGAACGCCCAGCTTTCGGATCTGATCGCAGATCTTCATGAACTTGCCGAAGTCGCCGCTCAAGGTGGGCTCGACCGTCGGCAGTTGGCCGAGCATAAGCTCGCCCGTCGTCCCATCCAGACTGATCCAGTCGCCTTCTTTGATGGTCAGCTTGCCGACGTTTAGTTTCTTAGTCTTGTAATGGATGTGCAGCGCGCCAACGCCGGCAACGCAACACTTGCCCATGCCCCGCGCTACGACCGCTGCGTGACTTGTCATGCCGCCGCGAGCGGTCAGGATGCCGACCGCCGCGTCCATGCCGCCTATGTCTTCTGGGCTGGTTTCGATGCGAACGAGAACGACCTTCTTGCCCTTGGCGTTCCATGCCTCGGCGGTGTCGGCGGTGAAGACGACCTGGCCGACCGCGGCACCGGGCGATGCGGGAAGGCCCTTGGCGATCACGTTGCGTTTAGCTTTGGGATCGAAGGACGGGTGCAGCAGGCGGTCCAGTTGCTCGGGCTCGACACGGGTGACGGCCTCTTTGGCCGATATGAGCTTTTCCTGGACCATGTCAGCTGCGATTTTGACGGCTGCTTCAGCGGTGCGCTTGCCTGTTCGAGTCTGAAGGATGTAGAGCACCTTGTTCTGGATGGTGAACTCCATATCCTGCATGTCTTTGTAGTGCTTTTCCAACCTGGTCATAAGGGCCGTAAGCTGCTTGTAGGCCTTCGGCATTACCTTGTTGAGCTTCTTGAGTTCGATGGGCGTCCGGATACCGGCGACGACGTCCTCGCCCTGGGCGTTCATCAGGAATTCACCATAGAATTCCTTCTTGCCGTTGCTCGGATTGCGAGTGAAGCAGACGCCCGTGCCGCAGTCGCTGCCCATGTTGCCAAAGACCATCGCCTGAACGTTGACGGCGGTTCCGAGCAGTCCCGTGATGTTGTTCAGCTGACGATACTTGACCGCCCGAGCGATATTCCACGAACCGAACACGGCGTTGATGGCATGGGTCAATTGAGTTTTTCCATCCTGGGGAAACATCTCGCCGACGTGCTTCTTGTAGACGGCCTTGTACTTGGCGACGACATCGGCCAACTGCTCGGCGCTCAGCTCGTTGTCGAGACTGACCCCGGCCTTCTCTTTGGCTGCATGAATCACCGCCTCAAAATGCTCGTGTTCGCAGCCCATCACCACGTCGCCGAACATGTCGATGAACCGCCGGTAAATGTCATAGGCAAACCGCGGATTGCCTGTCTTGCTGATAATGCCTTCGATGACGTCGTCGTTCAGTCCCAGATTCAGGACCGTGTCCATCATTCCGGGCATCGATACGGCGGCCCCGCTTCGCACGCTCACCAGCAGCGGCCTGTTAGGGTCGCCCAGTTTTGCGTCCATCGCCTTTTCGAGCTTGGCGAGATTCTTGTCGACCTCTTGTTCGAGGCCTGCCGGCCATTTGCCCTTCGACTTGTTATATTCACTGCAAACCTTCGTAGCGATCGTAAAGCCCGGGGGGACCGGCACGCCAATGCTTGTCATCTCCGCGAGATTGGCGCCCTTGCCACCCAGAAGTTCTTTCATTTTTGCATTGCCCTCGGCCTTGCCGCCGCCGAAAAAGTACACTCGTTTCTCTGCCATTCTTAAAGGCTCCTTCTAAAAAGAGTTTGAAAATCTCAGAAACCACCGACCGGTTGGATGTATGCCCGATCTTGCCGTAAACCAACCCAGCGAAGAGTTCCTCAACGTACACGAAAGTGCACTATATATTACACCGCTTGCGGCATGTCAAGAGCAAAACACCCCGCGGCGGCAACATTCTTCGCTCCTGCCACACAAATCATAACCGCAGATGAACGCCGATGGACGCGGATTCTTTTGACGACGGACGAAGGACGATAGACAACCGACTACGAGCCATAACCGCAGATGGATGCAGATTCGTGGTTTCAGCCTTCTTCTTTGCCGCGACAGAATGTGCACCACTCCGCAAATCCTGTCCAAGAACACGTGCTGATCCAGGTGCCCAAAGAACGAAGGGCCGGCAGATCGTGAGGCCGCCGGCCCTTTCAATCTCTTTTCTCCAGGATTCCGCGATTACGGGCTCACTGCTCGGTTGTAGATGCGAACGTCGTCGACAAGCCCGGAGAAGAAAGTTCCGAGGGCGTAGTCTTTTCCTACACCGATGTAGAGGCCGCGATCTGAACTCAACAAGGCCGTCTGCGTATCTTGGGCCACTACAATCTCATCCACAGAGAGCGTCCTCGTCGAACCATCCCAGACCAGACCGACGCGGTGCCAATGCTCGTCGGCGATTACAGCCTCAGACACCAATGGAGTTGAAGTTCCATCCGCAGCTTTCAATTCTGTCATCAGCCTTCCGTCCGCACCCAACACGAGCCAATCGGAGGTGGTGTGCTGTGCAACGATCACCTGGCCGGGCTCGCCATCTTTGACCCATGCAAAAACGCTGAACGGGCCTTCCGCAGGATTTATGCATGAGGCGGCAATGACACAATCGTCTGCCCCGTCGAGTTGGAGAGCACCGTTGACCATGCCGCCTGTTGGTTGCCAGAGAGGATTTCCGGCGACATAATCATTGATGCCACTGGCACCGTCGTGAGCCGTCCCGCCCTCTGTCTCGTCCAATGCCCAGTGGGCCACGAGTGTGGGATCGTATACACTCCCAAGCAGATACTCCGCGAGGACAGTCAAGTCCTGCACGTCTACCATTCCATCGCCGAATGGAACGGGGGCAATGTCATAAAGCGGATCATCAGTGTGCCAATGGTTCACCATTGCAGCGATATCTGGGGAGTCCACGGTTCCGTCGCCATTGAAATCGACAATCAGATTGATCGG
The DNA here is from genome assembly GCA_001303465.1 of Phycisphaerae bacterium SG8_4. Lineage (GTDB taxonomy): Bacteria > Planctomycetota > Phycisphaerae > Sedimentisphaerales > Anaerobacaceae > SG8-4. The sequence goes on along the minus strand of LJTR01000192.1, from coordinate 753 downwards.
TGCCTTCCACAAGTCATGTTGACCGGATCCGCCGGGCCTGCCAGACATGAAGTAAAGGGCAGAACCATCGGTAGATATGGCGGCTGCACCATCAAAAGTCGAGGTGTTGATGACTGGCCCAAGATTCATCGGTACTGCCCACTCGTCGTCCGTTGTTGCCCGTGTTGTTACCCACACGTCAAAACCGCCATATCCGCCGGGTCTGTTGGAGTGGAAGCATAACGAGAGACCATCGAGGGAAACCATTGCGACACCATCAGCGGACGGACTGTTCACCAACGAGCCCAAGTTCACAGGCTCTCCCCAGGGATCGTCTGTTGTTGCCCTGGTCGACATGTACAAATCCCCGCTACCAAATCCGCCGGGCCGATCCGAGCCAAAGAAGGCTGAGAGGCCGTCGGCAGTCATGCTTATCCCATGATCAGAGGCCGAAGAGCTGAAAGGTGGGCCAAGATTTGCCGGCGTACTCCACGGATCCGATGCGGTTGACCGTTTGGTCACATATACGTCCCAACCACCGTGACCACCGGGCCGGTTTGATGTGAAGTAGAGTGTCAGTCCGTCGGGGGAGATTACAGTGTTGCCATCCAGAGACGATGTATTGATTGTTGGCCCCAGATTCACCGGTTCTCCCCACGGATCATCAGTTGTCTGCCGGGTCGAGACCCAGATGTCGTAGTGGCCGTAGCCCCCAGATCGTTGAGAATTGAAGAAGAGGGACAGGCCATCGGCCGTGACGCTTGGTGTGCCATC
>LJTR01000191.1 GCA_001303465.1 Phycisphaerae bacterium SG8_4 | reverse complement strand
CGGGTTTGCTGTTTTGCAGGGCCGCCAGAATCGTGTTCAGATGCGTACGTTTCGATTGGGCGCCGATGCGCTTTGTCACTCTTTCGGCGAACAGGATCAGGGATGTGCTGTCACACTGACTGAGCATAAGATAGCTCAGGGCTGCGGCGAGAAAGCAGCCATACTTGAACTTGCTGACGCCGCCATTGCCGGCGAAGGCCATGCTCTGACTGCTGTCCAGCAGTATGTAGGCCGTGGTGTTTGTCTCCTGCTGAAACTGCTTTATGTAGAGCTTGTCGCTTCGACCGAAGACCTTCCAATCGACAAATTTCAGCTCGTCGCCGGAGTGATATTCCCGGTGGTCGCTGTATTCGACACTGAAACCGTGAAACGGGCTGGGGTGCAGGCCGGAAAAGAATCCTTCGACCGCACAGCGGGCAACCAGATCCATATTACCTAGCTTACTCAGAAAGACCGGATCGAGATACTTGCGGTACTGTTTCACTGTCGCGTTTCAATTGACTATTTACTATTGACTATTTTCTATTTGCCGCCTTTGACTGTGCTCGGCATGTCTATGGCTTCCATTTGGCGCCGTTGGTGTTAGTCGTGGCTCAAACTTCGAGCGAATCCGGGTCAGTTGCTCCAACTGTCACTTGGGCTGCGACACATTCTCGACAAGATCGTCAATAATGCCTTCGATGCTGATGCCGTCGGCTTCGGCGTTGAAGTTTGGAATAACGCGGTGTCTGAGCACGAGTTTGCTGACTGCCCGCACATCCTCGAAGCTCGGAGTGACGCGCCCGTCTATCAGCGCCTTTGCCTTTGCGCCGAGCGTCATGAACTGGCCGGCCCTCGGGCCGGCGCCCCATTTGAGATACTGCTTTACCATCGCCGTTGCGTCTTTGTTGTCGGGCCTGGTCGCGCGGGCCAGCTTAATGCAATACGCTATTACCATCTCGCTGACCGGGGCCATGCGAACGATCTCCTGGAAGAGCACCATGTCGTTTCTGTCGAGCACCTGCCGGGCGGAGATCTTCTTTTTCGTCGTGGTCTGTTTTACTATCATATGCTCCTGCTTGGCGCTGGGATAGTCGATGTAGATCATAAACATGAACCGGTCCAGAGCGGCCTCCGGCAACGGGTATGTCCCCTCCTGCTCGATTGGGTTCTGAGTCGCAAGCACAAAGAACGGCTCATCGAGCCTGTACGTCCGGCCGGCAATTGTCACTTCCCGCTCCTGCATCGCCTGCAACAGTGCCGCCTGCGTCTTGGGGGGCGTGCGGTTGATCTCGTCGGCGAGAACCACGTTTGCAAAGATCGGCCCCTTGACAAACTCCATTCGTCTTTGTTTCGACTGCGGGTCTCGCTGGATGATATCTGCGCCGGTTATATCCGACGGCATCAGGTCCGGCGTAAACTGGATCCGGTTGAACTTCAGCTTCATCGCATCGGCTATCGCATGAACCATCATCGTCTTGGCCAGACCCGGCACACCCTGAACTATACAATGGCCCCCGGCGAGCATACAACAGAGCATCGAATCGATCACCTCTTCCTGGCCGACGATCACCTTGTGTATCTGGTGTTTCAAGCTGGCGTAGCCCTTGTGCAGGCGCGCCATCAACTGGCCCTCGTCGACGCCGTTATTAGTCTGTGACTTCCCGACCCCTCGCTCGGTTGTCTGTTCCATGCGGGCCCTTTCGACTGGCTCAAATCAGGCTCTTTCGGATTTCTTCCGTCTCGAAGCTTCTCTATCCTAAATAGACGACAGCAAACAGAGTCTGTCACAGAAAATCCCGGTTCTTCCAGGATTAATGCTCCTGTTCCTATGTGCTGCAATGCCCCATTCTATGAAAAAGAACGCGGAATTTCCAGCGAAATGTGGATCTGGGCAATGGTATGTCGATGTCATTGCGAGCTATGCCCCGAGGAGGCGATTCACAGAATCGTGCGGCAATCTCGACCCGTGAGCTGCGATTTTGTTCAAAAGCCCCTTCCCCGGCTAACATGTGCAATGCACGTCCCTTTCATTGCGATTGGAGCGATGCGTAGTTTGTAGGATGGGCAGGTTTCCTGCCCATGCGGTTCGGGACACATTGTATGACCGGCATGGGCAAACGAGTTGCCCATCCTACATGTTGTACCGTGGCGGGCTGTTCCTATCGCGCCAGGTCTGCGACTTCCTCGGCGCTGAGCACCTCATCGTAAATGCGAACGTCGTCAATCAAACCGGAGAAAAAACTGCCCGGCTCAAGCATCTGGCCGCCACCAAAATACAGGCTGCCGTTCGAGTCTACGCCGCCAACCGCGTTGTTGTCTCTGGCAACCTCCGCTCCATCCACGTAAAGATGTCGACGCAGCCCATCGAAATCATAGACCAGGCCGACGTGATGCCATTGCCCATCGGTGATTACCGTTTCCGACAACAAAGGATCAAATGGTGGGTGCATCAGCCTGGTGATGAGCCTGCCGTATGACGAGTCCGCTTGAAGCCATGCGCTTGCCGGCTTACTATTCCTGCCGTCCGAGGCGCCCGTCTGTGATATGATCGCCTGCCCTGGCGTGCCGCCCTTGACCCAGGCAAAAGCGCTGAATGATGCCCTTGATGAATCAAAGCCAAATGCCGTGCTGACATAATCATCCACACCGTCGAGTTGCAGCGCCCCGCCTATGGCGCCTCCGGAAGGTTGCCAGACGGGATTGCCATTCAGCACGCCGTCATTGTTGCCGAAGCTGTCTTCTGCGATCTCGCCTTCGGTTTCGTCCAGCATCCAATGTGCAACCGGCTGAAGCTCTTTGAGAAAATGTTCAGCAAAAAGATTCAGGTCTTTCTCGTCGACTATTCCGTCACCGCTGGGCAATGGGGCGATATCGCAGGACGGCTCATTCTGACCCCAATACTGGGCGAGCCTGCGGAAGTCTTTTAAGTCCACCTTCCCATCGCCATTAAAGTCAACGACCGGCAGAATTTTCGCCTGCCATATGTCATCACCACCCAAGCTACCACCAGGTCGCTCGGAACCAAAGTAAAGCGAGAGACCATCCGGTGACATTACAGGTCCAGCGTCGAAGCCCGAACTATTGATTTCCGGACCAAGATTCACAGGAGTGCCCCAGGGTTCAGAGATGGCCGCCCGCGTTGTTACCCACAGATCCATGCTACCGAATCCGCCCGGCCGGTTGGAGGAGAAGAACAGCAACAGGCCGTTGGGCGATATGCACGCGTAGTTGTCGTCGTACGAACTGTTGACAGTTGGCCCCAGTTTCACAGATTCACCCCAGGCGTCATTTGTTGTTGGTCGCCTTGACATATATATGTCGCCAGGGCCGTTAGGAGGTGGTTTCCGGAGGAAGTACAGTACCAGGCCATCGGAAGATATGGACGTAGCTACTTCATCCTGCGAAGTATTGATTGTCGGTCCCAGATTCGAAGGTTCGCCCCAGGGGTCGGAGACCGTTGCCCGCGTCACTACCCAGGTGTCGAGGCTGCCATATCCACCAACTCGGTTGAGGGACGCAAAATAGAGCGACAGGCCGTCAGTCGAGATTATCGCACAAGCGTCTACACTCGCGCTGTTAATAGGGGGACCAAGTTCCACCGGCGTACCCCAAGCGTCATCTGTCGTTGTTCGCCTTGACACATATATGTCGTAACTGTCCCATTTCCCACCCATTCGGTTGGAGTCAAAGTACATCTCCAGCCCATCAGATGAGAAGCTGTCAGGGAAGTCCGAATGAGGGCTATTGATGATTGGACCGAGATTAGCGGGAATGCCGAAGGTTATGTCTGCCTTCGCTACATAAGCGTTGGTCAGGACTACACAGGCTAATGCTGCAAGAAGCAGCATCCCTCCAGCCCAGTGCGTGCGCGTATTCTTCCTGTAATTAGCAATCATTTTAATCCTCCTTTTCAATTGAGATTTGTTTTCTGATATTCCCGCCATGCTTGGGAGCCGCTGAGGATACGAGAAACGCTCCAGCAATCTGACAATTGTTCGGCCGTATTCTTTCGATTCGCCGCTGCGCGTGTATGAAAGCACGAGAGCATCGCAGGCCAGCTCTCTGTCGGACTGCATTCGATAGAATGCCAGCCACACAAAGGGATTGAACCAGTGCAGGACCTGCAACAAGCTCATCAGCCAGCCTACGTAGATGTCGCGCCTTCTCAGGTGGCCCAACTCATGCAGAAAGACGTATCGCAATTCTTGGCGGCTGAGAGTCTGGACCATCCCGGCCGGAAGCAGAAGACGCGGCCGGACAAATCCGAAAAGCGCGGCACTCCTGACCTTGTCGGTTGTGACAATCCCCAGGATATTTCGGATACCCATCTCGGCCTTGCAGTCTTCCAGCAGATCGAGAATCTTCTGATCCGTTAGGGGACGCTCACGCGTCACGAGCCACCATAGACGAAAATTACACGCTCCGACGTACACCGCCAGAGCCGCACATCCGGCGAGCCAGAGCAATGGCAAGATTTTCGCGAATTTGACAATTGCCGCTTCGGACTTTGTCTTCTGCTGTTCCACGATGCCGCCGCGCATGTAGAAGCCCATGCCGCGAGCGTCTATGGGTTGCGAGAGGGACTCTATTATTCCTCCGTGCTGGATGGTCCGCGGAACCCGGTTGAAGATGCTGATCCTGCTCTCAGGGAGCCAGGGACTCGCCATGCGTATCAACAGCAGCAGCCAGAGACAGTAGTGCCAGCGGATCGGCAGCCTGCCTCGCACGATTAGCTTGATCACCATTATCAGGCAGAACAGCAAGGCGGCCTGCAGTGTCGTCCGAAGCAGCCAGTCGAATACAGACATCAACTGCATATTGAAGGATTCCATGTCTTATTCCTCCGCCTTTTGCTCCAGGATTTCTTTTAGCTCCGCGATGTCGTCTGCCGAAAGCTCGGCATCTTCGAGAAACGCTGCGAGCATCGGCTTTGTTATCCCGCCGTAAACCCGTCGGAGGAAAGATTGCCTCTCTGTGGCGATGCATTCGTCCCGGCCGATTGCGGGATAGTACTTGTGCCTTCTTCCTTCCTTCTCAAATTTCACCGCGCCTTTCTTCACCAGCCGGTCGATCAGCGTCTTGACTGTCTTGGGTTTCCATCTGGCCTTGCTGCTGAGCCGCTCGACGACTTCATTGGCCGTCAGAGGACTTCTTTCCCACAAAACGCGCATCACCATCCATTCCGACTCGGATATTCTTGGCACCTTTTTCATTGCTCCTACTCCTGAGATTACAACTGTAATTCTACATAAAATATTACACATGTAATCCAACGTCAAGAAGAATTTCTAATTTTCTTGGAGTGGCTCGCCAAAACTGCGTTTTGGGCTAAGAAATGAGGTTTTAGGCCTAATATTTTCTTTCGGGTTGTAGGCAGAAGAGCCGGCCGCAACGGCTGCTTGCATAGTACAAGGCAGGTTATCTGCCGAAAACCGCTCAAACATTGGTCAGGAAATCGCACCGGCCGCCCGTGCAGGACTCCCTTGCAGATTCTGCTCAGCGATACTGCCTGCGGGTCAGTTCCATTATCTGACCTACGTTTGCAGCATCGACAATCGCGGCGCCGGCGTCGATATCCGAAGGCACGATCCCGTAGCGCAGATAGAGTGTCAGCTGAATCACCGGGTAAAATCCTTGAATGTAAGGTTGCTGATCTATCGTGCATCGGATGTGTTGTTCGCGGATCAAGCGCAGTGTCTCGGGCGACAGGTCGAAACCGGCCGACCAGTATCCTCGGCCGGCAAAGGATTTCTCAATCGCTCTGCCAGCGGCTTCCGTGTCCGCCTGGCCCGTGCCCAGGACGATCCGGATGTCCGGGTTTGCCTTCAGTGCCTCTGTGATGACTTCCGCCCCTTTCGCCGAATCATTACCCGTTATGATGACCGTCCATCGGACGTTCTTTTTCTTGAGGACGGCCTGCTCTCCCGCCAAGCGATCATTGAGCGAGGAGACACCCTCGTCGTGCATAGTCATCAGGACATGAGCGCCGTCCGGCACGTGTGGCAGAACATGCTCGGCGAGGGATTGCCCGGCTTCATATAGTCGTTGGTTCACGCAGCTCAGCCGGGCGTTCGGCGTCGCGTGATCGTCCGTATTGAATCCCACCACCGGTATTCCCTTGTCCGTTGTCTCGCGGATAACGCGGTCGAAGGCCTCTGGGTCGATCAGATTAACTGCGATTCCATCGTAGCCGTCCGCGACCGCCTGGCGAACCATCCGGGCCTGAGCCTTGACATCAATGCCTTCGGTGCCGATGAAGTCCGCGTCGACACCCATCATATCCGCGGCGTCTTCCATTCCCTTTCTGACCGGCTCGAAGAATTTGGCATTGACTGCACACGTGATAAAGGCGAGCCGCATCGGACGAGATTCCAGCTTCGATGATGTGTTATTTATTGAACAGCCTGTCAGCAGCAGACAGACCAGAGCTGGAGTTGAGATTAGCCTGCCAAACTTTTTCATGAATGCTCCTTTCAGTAATGAGATGTGCAGGAAGACGGCAGCCACTTCACAATTGTGTGTAAGCCATGATGGAGCGAGATTATAGCTTGTCGTTGTCGCCAGATCAATGCGTTTTTCTGCCGATTCGCACGCGCTCGCAAATCGTATGCATGCTTGATCCTTTGACATACAGCCCGCCTGGTGATATAGTGCTCCCGATTGAAAATTCGCGTTCTTGCGCGGACAAGCGGCCTCACATTAACAGGTTATCGTTTTACTCGCGAGAATTTACTACCCTGAAGGGTATAACAGGTTATGGTTTTGCTCGCGGAAATTTACTACCCTAAAGGGTATAACTTAAGATCGTGATTGAGCACTGTGCTATGATTGGGCGAACATGGATTCTGTGATTACTATCCCTGCACTTGGCGATAATCTGATCTATCTGTACCGATACAATCAGGGCGATTGTCTGGCGATTGACCCCGGTGAATGTCGGTCAGTGTCAAATATTCTAAAAGAACAGAACCTGAGCCTCAAGATGATTCTTGTCACACATCATCACTGGGACCACACAGGCGGAGTCGCTGAGCTGAAGAAGACAACCGGCTGCAAGGTTGTCGGCGGCGACAAACGACGAATCCGGGACGTCGATCAGGTTTTTGAAGATGGAGAGACAATACCCGTCGGCGGGGCCGACGTACGTGTAATCGCCACGCCCGGCCACACTTCCACATCGGTTTGCTACAATCTGGTGCCGTCGGCGGCCAGCGCCAGCGGCATTCTCTGGACGGGCGATACACTGTTCGTCGGAGGATGCGGAAGGTTGTTCGAGGGCAATGCAAGAACGATGTTTGAATCGTTACGGAGACTGGCCTCTTTGCCGGATGACACGCTTGTCTACTGCGGGCATGATTACACGGTGGAAAACTATGAATTTGCCTTGAGCATCGAAACCGACAACCAGTCGGTCAGGCAGCGATTGAAAGACATAAGTGAGAGTGGGCAGACAGTTCCTTCGACCATGCTGCAAGAACGGACGACCAACGTGTTCCTGCGTGCCGGTGCGCCCGAAGTGAAAGCCGCACTCGGCATGGAACAGGCGAAGGATTTTGAAGTCTTCGCCGAGTTGAGACGGCGCAAAGACAGCTTTTAAAGTGCTCACGATTGAAATTTCGGGTTTTTGCGCGGGTAAGTAGCTCTACAATAACAGTTTATGATCTTACTCGCGGGAATTTACTACCCTTCAAGGGTATAGTCATCGCGGTGTGGCGCGTCCCGCACCGCAATCTGTAAGGAGACTGTTATGTTGGTAGTCCACGTTTTCGTTCATGTCAAGCCCGACCAGGTCGACGCGTTCAAGGCAGCCTGTCTTGAGAACGCGCGCAACAGCGTTCAGGAGCCGGGCATCGCCCGATTCGACGTTATCCAACAGCAGGACGACCCAACCCGCTTCGTTCTGGTCGAGGTCTACCGCACACCCGATGACCCGGCCAGACACAAGGAGACTGGACATTATCAGAAATGGCGCGACGCGGTGGCCGACATGATGGCCGAGCCGCGATCGAGCATCAAGTACGGCAATGTGTTCCCCGATGACCAGGGCTGGGATTAGCCTGTGCCTTTGACGAAAGAGGAGAGTGGTCATGCCATTTGAATTTGCAACCGCCAGACGCATTGTTTTCGGTTCCGGGACGATCGGCGAAGTAGCATCCATTTCGGCTGAGATCGGAAAACGCGCCTGCGTTCTCACCGGTCGCACCGCGGCACGGGCGGCGTTTCTTCTCGAGCAGCTAAACGCTTATGGCGTCGAATGTGTGA
>LJTR01000190.1:1690-9986 GCA_001303465.1 Phycisphaerae bacterium SG8_4 | reverse complement strand
TGGCTTATCCATTTGGCCTATGGCGTTTAGACCTACCGCCCACATCTGTGCGTAACGCAGAGCTCTTGCCCTGACGGGCGTCACGGAGACTTCTCCAGACTCTCTGAAAGAGCGCAGGCCGTGTCGTGCAATATGCCTCTGATAGATCCTGGCCGTCCCGTGAAAGAACGTGAACGTTTCTTCCTCTGTCGTTCCCACCTCGGAATCTCCTTTCAGTTCTGGGAAATCAGTTCCCACCACAGTCTGGGATATTCCTGGCTTTCAAGTATCCACTTACTGGGTGTGGGCGTGTTCTTCTCATGGCCAAGGTTCTGCTTGTCGACACAGCCGAATATTGTCAAAAAAGACCAAACCTGAGCCACCAGATTGGGGATTGTCCTTATCACCTAAGCCTATAGAAACTGAGTCGACGCTGGTTAGGTCTACCCCTTGGTCGACGAACTCCTGCAAGTTGATTCGCCATTCGGTCCAAGTATCTACTAGAGCCGCATGGAGACTGTCGTGGAATACCGTCGCAGCGGGGCCGTTGGTGTTGGCAATACTAACATACATTGGCACCGGGACGCCGCTTGGATCGCCGTTGAGCCACAAAGATAAAACTCGAACGTCTTCTACGGTCCAGTCACGCAAATCAGTTAGCGTCCTGGTCACCTCTGAATAATGTGCCGTACCAGAATTGTCATAGTAGAAATCCATAGATTGCTGGCCACCGTGGACGGGCTGCTGTGGACGGCATCTGGCAGGTTTCATCGTAGGCATATTTTGACAAAGAGCAAGCAAAGCTCCATTCGTGGCAATCCCAAAACCGTCTATCCACACATCAAATATCCTGTGGCTTGCCGGATCAGGCGGGTCGATATCGTTGTAAGACTCAAAGTCATCCACAACCAAAACAATCTCATCGCCAGGCAGTCGTTCCCACCAGAGTCTCGGATAGTCGTGGCCTTCGAGAATCCACCAGATGTCTTCGGTGCCGTCTTCGGTCTCGCCCATCAAGTGCCAGCCGGCTTCGAGGAAGACAGAGGCATTTTGCATCTCAGCCGTAGTCAAGCCACTACCGCAGGCACTTGTTTGTTGACTTGAAGTCTCAATATCCCAAAAACTCATGGTGGCACTACCGGCCTGCCCTCCATTGCCCCATGCGTAGTGTTTATTTCGCCCTACAAGACCACCGGCATGTTCATCTCCAGTGACCAATCCAATGCTATGGCTCGCGACAATGCTGCCTGGATTTAATCCTACTAATCCCCCGATGGAACATTCTCCACTAACGGTGCTGGAGCTATAACTGTTGATGATTTTACCTCCGTTGGATCCTACAAGGCCACCAACACAATTATTTCCGCTGACATCAGAGGAACTGTAGCATGCCGCAATCTTGCCTGAACTGTGACCTACAAGGCCACCTACCCCTCCCAACCAAGAACCTCTAGCACCACTGACCATCCCGGTACTGCAGCTTTCACTTATCTCGCCGGAATTATACCCCACAAGACCGCCGACACAACGATGAGTTCCCTTAACATCTACAGCCTCCAGACTGATGTTTGAAATGATTGCCTCAGTGTATAGATTTCCAAATAGTCCCAAGTACTCTGTACCCACAATCGTGAGATGTGAGATCATATAACCATTACCATCAAAAATTCCGGTGAAAGGATTCCCTTGGAAATCTGCATCGGCGTCGTTCATATCAGGAGCGATGACGGCCCTGTCAAAGACCATTCTCCCCGGCAAATTAGGATCTAGATCAATATCTGCAGTGATGATGAAGTGTTTGTCATAATCCTTCGGAGTCTCACCCAGAAGGATCAAATCAGCGGCCGTGGCTATCTGGTACGGATCGTTTGGATCTCCTGTACCTCCGCTGTATTTGGAATAGGCAGGTAAGCCGACAAAACAGACTACAGCCAATAAAGGGATTGTTCGCAAGACTGGGAAAATTCTCGCCGCCACCATCTTCTTGTCCTCCTGCCCCCCATGTTCAGAGTAACAGGGTCACAAACGGCTTCTTCCCGTTTAGCCGATACGTATTGTACAACAGGAGAAAGTGACCGTCAATCAAAGGTGGCCAATCTCTGGGCAAATCTCGCTGTCAGATGCCTCTTGCCCCCTGCTTTTGCAGTGTTCTTATTCAGCGAATTGCGTAAATGTGGCCCATGATACTGCTCAAGTCGCGTTTGTCGATTCTGCGGCCGAAAAGGCGGCATTTGAGCCTCTTGTCAAACGCTGCAGGATCGGCACGCCCAAAACGGACAACCCCGATCTGAACAGGTCTTGATCTTCTTCTCGCTTGCAGCCGCTGATATGTCTTGACAGAACACCAAGATGACTGTCAGAATTGTAGTAGAAAGTAGAGCACCCTGATCAGCACCTGTGGGACGCCAACACAACAGTTGAGCCGTAACGTTTTGTGCTAGGCTCTGTCTGAAAAAACCGTCGTCGGCGCGAGAGCGAGCGGTTTTTCGGTTGGCAAAGACGGCGAAGCAGGCGATATTGGTTTTATCTTCGATGGAGCCGGATACAGGCAGGCGAACAACAGCGGCTGCCTTTATCCGACAGTGGCTGCGCTAGCAGCATGAAATAGCTAAAGAAAATGAGCCGCTCGAAGCCAGATCGAGTTTTCAGACAGAGCCTAATACGGAGGTCACGATATGCACAAGAAACTCATATTGACTCTCGGTTGCCTCATGCTCGCAGGCCTCGGATGCGGCAGCTCGAGGCTCGTTCAGACCGAGGACACGCAGGATCAGCTTCGGGTAATAGTGCAGCTCGAGACGAGAAGCGAAATCACTACCGTGATGTCCGGGCCCGGGGGACGTGCCTACACCGTTTCGGCCAAAGACGGCACGGTGCTTGAGAGGGAGATTTCCGAGCTGGAGTTATGGACGAAGTTCCCGGCCATCTATCATCTGGTGACAACGTCGTACGCACAAGACGGCAAAGACAGTGCAATCTGGGCTGGGGGCAACTTGTGAACAAGGCACTTGAGCCCGACCGCTTGCTAAAACTACACAGATTCCGAGTCGGCGGCTCACAGATATTTCTTCAGTCATACAGAACCTGCTCTTCGCGCCAGTCCTTGTTCTTGTCGTAGCCGAAGGCCTTGACCCGGGGTCGGCGCTGCCGCAGCCGGACAGAGTTGACGCCGATGTAGTGGTCCGTAGAATCCCGATTCTTGCCCACACATTCGAGGCGCATCGTGTAGGCGCCGGGATCAGGCCAGAAGTCCATCAGGTGAAACTCCCACAGATCGGTCTCGGTGCGATAGAGATCTAAAGGTCTGCCGATCTTGATGCCGTTGAGATAGGGCTGGTAAATACCGTAGTCGTAAGAGCGGGTCAATTCCAGGATCAGCCGCAGGGGCTCTTTCTGTTCGACCTTAAAAGGAATCTCAAGCCAGCCCTGCCCAACAGACTCAGGCTGGAAGAAAAGCTGACCATCCGATTCCAGGTAGCGGGCGCCCTTCTGCACCGTTGCCTTGCCCTCGCCGTGGTATCGGGAGTCTGTATGGTCCTTGCCCCATACGAGAATCCTCTCGAGGCTCGGGAGCTTACGCTCTTCGGCCGACGGAACCTCTGTAAATTTCTTACTCGGCCCCATCTGGTACCAGAAAGCTACGCTGGAAAAATCATCCTCCCGCTCGTTCCAGGAGTGGGCCTTGTGCTCCTTGTTCTCGTCGGGGGACATCCAGCCAAAGGTCTCAAAGGTCACGCGGATCCCGGCGCTAAAAACAAGGGGATCGTGAATATGCCATCGGTAGGAGCAGGTCATCTGCCCGACAATTCGATCGGGGTGGTTCAAATACGGCACGCCAAAATAGGGAGTGCTGTTTTTCTTGAGCCCCCAGGCCGAAAGAAAATAATCCTCCGTGCCTGTACCGCGAATCGACGGTTTCTTCTCGCCGTCAATGTAGATCTTCTCGTCGCCCTCGCCAAACCAGGATGGGCTCCTCGTCCGCACTGCATAGACAGTACCCACGTAGTACCCCCTGCCTTCTGCGTCCAGGACGAGATAATCCTCGCCGTTTCGCGCCGGATACTCTTGCCTGTACCGGGCGCAGAAGTACATGGTGTTCTCGGGCAGAGACTCCTTTTTGATCCAGTCGATATTATTGTAGAGCTTGCGGATCGGCTTGGTGCTCTGGTTTACCACCTCGATGCGCGCGGACTTTCGAAAAGGCATGTGCCAGAAACAGTTGTACGAGTCCCCGTCTTCGACGACCACGGGATCACTGATAAGCTCCATACGCTTTCCGAAGCAGCACCCAAAGAAATCTCCCACGGGCGCCTCCACGTCGGGCTCCTCCCGGCCGTCCCAGTACATCCGCAGCAGTATCTCCTGGTGATTTGCCGCTCCGTCGGTAACCCAGAAATGTGGTTCGTGCAGAAAGGTCATCCAGATATGGGTGATCACGCCGGGACCCTCGAGATCGGCCAGCACGTGGGTCTGTCCGGCTTCAATACGGTCCGGGCGATCCATGTTGTTCTGGCCGTCATACATGTCGTCCTCGACCCAGACGTTGGAGCCAACACGCATGCTCCGTCCAGCCTTCCACTGAGTCAGTTGCTCCAAAGCCTGGGCAAATGATGACGACGGGGCCGGCCAACTGATCACAAGAACCAGAGCAAGCGGAATACAGTTATCTCTTAGGGCGTTTCCAATCTTCATTTGATTGCCTCCCAGAATTTCGGTATTGTGCTCAGGATTCAATTCTCCCCTTCTTGCGCGGTTAAGCAGCTTGACAATAAGAGTTTAAGATCTCACTCGCGGAAATTTACTACCCTGAAGGGTATAATCAGAACGTTGCATCGGTCTTCCCATTTCCGTCGCGGGTGGTCCAGCGGCCGCTAATACCTGTAGATTACTAATTCCCGTCCATGTTTACCACAGTATTCTGCCAGAATTCTCACGAAGTTCGTACCAATCGAATTTCTGAGTGGACGGATCAGGATAGTTGCAGTCGCCGAGTTTATCTGCTATTTTCAATGCTGCAGGGAGTTTGGCACCATGGAAATATGAATGAATCAGAGATGTCAACAAAAGGACATATTTCACAACGATTAAATTGGGAGGTCACTCATGTACACAAATCTCACTAATCTCAGGTCGTATCTTATTGTTGTTTTGATCGCTTTGCTCGGCCTGGCTCAGACGTCAGTTGGCCAAACGCAAGATCGCGAGTACAACGGCTTGTACGAAGGCCCCCATCTGAATCGCGTGGCCTTTCCTATCGGGGGAATCGGCGCCGGCATGGTCTGCCTGGAAGGAACCGGCGCTATTTCCCACGTTTCGGTCAGAAACAAGATGGAGGTTTTCAATGAGCCCTGCTCATTCGCAGCATTGACCGTCAAGAGACCGAAAGGCAACGTGGCCAAGGTGCTTGAAGGACCAGTGCCGGTCTGGAAGGTGTTTGGCTCCCCCAATACCGGAAACGGCGCGGCCAGAACAAGCTTTGGCCTGCCAAGATTTGACAGGGCCTCTTTTCTGGCGAGATTTCCCTTCGGGATAGTCACGCTCGAAGACCGGGAGATCCCTCTGCAAGTCAGGGTGACCGGCTGGAGCCCATTTGTGCCTGGGGATCCGGACAATGCCTCAATGCCGGTCGGAGCGTTGGAATATACCTTCAGCAACAACTCAGCCGAGACCATCGATGCAGTTTTCTCCTACAATACAAAGAATTTCATGGCTGTCGATGGAGGTGGAGACACGATCTTGCCTGCACGAAACGGTTTCGTCCTTCACCAGGAAGGTACCGAGGAAGATCCGGAGAATCTGGGTTCTTTTGCGTGCTTCGTCGACGACGACAACGTAGTTGTTGACCACTGCTGGTTCAAGGGAGGCTGGTGGGATTCTCTTACTCTGGCCTGGAAGAACATTCAGGAAGCCAGATTGCTCGACAATCCCCCGGTTGACGGGCCATGTCCGGGTGCATCGCTTTTTGTGCCGGTCACATTGAAAGGCGGCCAGGAAAAGACCGTGCGTTTGATGTTCACCTGGTACGTGCCCAGGACCGATCTGCGCCTCGGCAGGGATGCACCGGAAGACTCTGCTCGTCAGGAAAGTAAAGCTCCCGCTTCCCGCACCTACGTTCCATGGTATGCCGGCCGGTTCAAGGACATCGAGGAAGTTTCCCGCTACTGGCGCCGTAATTATGACGATCTGCGCCAAAAAACATCCCTGTTTACAGAGACTTTCTATGACTCAACTCTGCCTGCCGAGGTCATCGAGGCAGTCGCAGCCAATCTGACGATTCTCAAGTCCCCAACAGTCCTCAGGCAGACAAACGGCCGTCTCTGGTGTTTCGAGGGTTGCAGTGATGAGCGTGGCTGCTGCCACGGTTCCTGCACTCACGTCTGGAACTATGCGCAGGCAATACCTCACCTGTTTCCTTCCCTCGAACGGAGCCTGCGTGAAAGTGAGTTCAACGAGAGCCAGGACGAGCGTGGCCACCAGACTTTTCGCACTGCCCTGCCGATACGCCCTACCACTCACGACTATCACGCGGCCTCGGACGGGCAGCTCGGTGGAATTATGAAAGTCTATCGCGAATGGCGCATCAGTGGCGATACATCCTGGCTCAAAGAGTTGTGGCCCAAGGTCAAAATCAGCCTGGACTACAGTATCAACACCTGGGATCCACGGGGCAAAGGTGTTCTGGAGGAACCCCATCACAATACATATGATATCGAATACTGGGGACCTGACGGGCACTGCTCCAGCTTCTACCTCGGGGCCCTTGTTGCGGCCATTGAGATGGGCACGGCCGTCAAAGAAGATGTCTCCCGATATCGTGACCTGTTGGCCAATGGAAAGAAATTCCTCGAAACAGAACTCTTCAACGGCGAGTACTTCTACCATAAGATTCAAACCGAAGGTCTCAACGCAGAGTTTCGCCCTCTTGACAGCTCGCGCAATGGCTCCGGGTACAGCCACATCGTGAACATGCTCAACACGCAGGGGCCCAAGTACCAGTACGGTACGGGTTGTCTCTCAGACGGAGTCCTGGGCTTCTGGATTGCTCAGATGGCCGGCCTCGGCGAAATAGTGGATACCAACAAGGTGAAGAGCCATCTGCAAGCCGTGCATAAGTATAATCTGAAGCACGATCTCTCCGATCATGCCAATCCGCAGCGGCCCGCCTTCGCCGTGGGCAGAGACGGTGGACTGCTCCTTTGTACCTGGCCTCGCGGCGGGCAGCTATCCATCCCGTTTGTCTACAGCGACGAGGTCTGGACCGGTATAGAATACCAGGTTGCCTCTCACCTGATGCTGGAGGGCATGGTGCGAGAAGGACTCGAGATCGTACGGGTCTGTCGCGATCGATACGACGGACGGATTCGAAATCCCTTCAATGAATATGAGTGCGGCCATTGGTATGCGCGAGCGCTGTCAAGCTACGGATTGCTCCAGGGCCTGACCGGTCTGCGATATGACGCAGTCGATCGGACACTCTACATCGACTCTAAGATTGGCGAGAACTTCCTCTGTTTCTTCTCGGCCGAGACGGGCTTTGGGACTGTCGGCCTGAAAAACGGACGGCCGTTCATGGAAATCAAATCGGGCCAGCTCGACGTTAGGCAGGTATATGTTTCGGGCCGGAAGATGTCTCTGTAATGAAGTCCTGCCGAGAAATTTGAAATCGCCCAATCCGGGCTTTTCACGTCCTCGGGTCTGTGGTATCCTGCTGAGTATGATGTCACATCAATTCTACCAGAGTCAACTGGGTTCAACTTCTCACCGTACGATACATCTGAAACTGGCACTCTCTGTCTCTCTGATTCAGGGGTATTGTGCAATCGCCTTTTCCGGCGGAACTGCCCTTGGCAATTGGCAGGACCGTTTTGCCCTGCCGCCGGCCGATGCTCGTATCTTGAAGATCATCCACAACTGGCCCGACCGGCCCGAAGCACAGGACCGGTATATCAGCAGGCTCGGCACACAGGGCTTCGGAGGCGTCGTCTGCAATGTCTCTTTCGATCAGTACCTCGAAAGCGACATCAAGTGGCTGGCGTTCATCGGCGCAGTCAACAAGGCCAGGAAGGCCGGATTTGCAATGTGGCTCTATGACGAGCGTGGTTATCCCTCGGGCAATGCCGGCGGCATCACATTGCGCGATCACCCTGACTGGGAGGCGCGAGGCCTGCTCGTCGCCGATACCGAATCGCAGGGTGGCCCCGTCACGCTGGAGCTTCCGCCGGGCAAACTGGTTCTGGCCAGCGCATTTGAGGTTCATGACGGCAACATCGACATAACCAAGAGAGCGGATCTCGCTTCGCAGGTCCGCGACGGCAGG
>LJTR01000190.1:0-1647 GCA_001303465.1 Phycisphaerae bacterium SG8_4 | reverse complement strand
TGGCGCGTGATGGCGATTACCGACAGCCGTCTATACGAAGGCACGCACGCCGAAGGCAACCTTCACGCCAAGATTCCTTATATCAACCTGCTCATGCCGGAGCCGACGGCCCGTTTCGTCGATGTCACCTATGGCGGATATGCCAAGCACCTGGGCGACGACCTCGGCAAATACTTCCTGGCCACGTTTACTGACGAGCCATCATTGATGAGCCTTTTCTTGAGGCCAATGCCCTATCGCCCTCTGCCCTGGGCGCCGAATCTCCCGGCCGAATTCATGAAGCGCCGCGGCTACAGTCTCGACACCGCGCTTCTGCCGGCACTTGCAGTCGACGCCGGTTCTGCCGGCGAAAGAATCCGCTACGATTTCTGGCTGACGGTGGGCGAACTCGTCTCGGAGAACTACTTCGGCCAGATTCAAACGCGCTGCCGCCAATACGGTGTTCCCTCAGGCGGTCATCTGCTGGCCGAAGAAGGAATTGTCGGGCATGTCCCGCTCTACGGCGACTTCTTCCGCTGCATCCGCCGGCTCGATGCGCCGAGCATTGATTGCCTGACCAGCGTTCCGCCGGCGGTGCCATGGTTTATTGGGCGCCTGCTGAGCAGCGCTGCCGAACTCGAAGGCCGACATCTTGTCATGAGCGAAACTTCCGATCACAGCCAGCACTACCGCCCCGCCGGCGACCAGCGTCCAAGGCGCGTGGTGACTGAGGCCGAAATCCGCGGCACCTGCAACCGCCTGATTGTCGCTGGGGTCAACTGCATCACCAGCTACTACAGCTTCACAGATCTGTCCGATACGCAGCTGCGGCGGATCAACGAGTGGGTGGGCCGCTGCTGCACGGCGCTTCGCGGCGGCCATCAGGTCGCAGACATCGCCGTGCTGTATCCAACAGAGAGCCTATGGGCCAGGTTCATCCCTTCCCGTCACTGGGCCAAAGAGGCAGGCGCTGCGGCACGGATAGAAAGTCTCTATCGCACTGCCACCGAGAGCCTCTTCGCCTCGCAGCGGGACTTTACGTTCGTCGACAGCCGCGCACTGACAGAAGCGACCGTAGAATCATCCGCGATGGTGCACGGACGGCTCCGCTGGCGAGTGGTCGTGTTGCCCGGCGCCGACACGATGCCGCTGGCGGCCTGGGATAATCTCGCCAGATTCGTCCGGGAAGGCGGAGCGGTGATTTCGCTGGGCGCTGTGCCGACCAACAGCGAGAGCGAATTCCCATCGGCACGCGTCCGGGGACTGGCCGGGGAGATCTTCGGCGAAAGCCAGACGGGTTCTTCATCTGCGCGCCGGCCGCAATCCCGCGTCAATGCCGCAGGTGGTACCGGCATCTATCTTCCTGTCGGCCTGGAAGGCCTGCTCCCGCAGGTTCTCGACAGCCTGTTGGAACCGGATATGGAAGTGACCGAAGCCAGGTCGCCGCTGCGCGTCACGCATCGCCGTCTGGAGGGGGGCGAAGTCTATTTCGTCATCAATGACCGCGCAAAGCCGTGGACGGGCCAGGTCAGATTCTCATCGACCGGGGCCGGTGAACGCTGGAATCCGGCTACCGGCCGGAAAGAAGAGAGCCTGACGGACAGCTCCGCCCGGCTGAGTCTGGAACCGTACGGCGCCGCACTGTTTCGCTTCGACTCTGCGAAGCTG
>LJTR01000189.1 GCA_001303465.1 Phycisphaerae bacterium SG8_4 | reverse complement strand
AGTGCCCGAACGGGTGGCCAAGTTTCAGGTCGGCCACAAATACCGCCTGCCGCTTTGGGAGCTGGTTTATCACGATTGCGTGGTGGCCCAGTGGTACTGGGGCGACTACAACAACAAGCTGCCCGCAATATGGGACAAGCGGGATCTTTTCAACATCCTATACGGCACGTCGCCGATGTTTATGTTCAACCGCCAGGTTTGGAGCCAGAACAAGGACCGCTTTGCGCGAAGCTACAAGAAAATATGCCCCGTCGCCCGCGCGGTGGGTTATTCGGAAATGACGGACCATCGTTTCCTCACTTCCGACAGGGACGTCCAGCAGACGACATTTGCAAACGGTGTCACCGTCACGGTCAACTTCGGCGAGAAGACTTATCGCTTGTCCGACGGCGGGGAGGTTCAGGCAATGGGCCACCAGGTTTCAGGAATCTGACAGCCGCTCAGCTAAATGAACTTCTTCAGTATCGCGGCCGTATGCATCGCGATGAGCATCAGATAATCCAGATCACTGAGACTGTAGTGCTCCTGGATCATGGCATTGTCCACATACGTAACCCCGAAACAACCGTCAGGGCGCATGATCGCCGCTATCATAGCCGAGCGGATTCTTTCCTTCGACTCCATCTGGGCCGAGACGCGAGGCAGAACAAGGAACTGTCCCTTATCGACCGCCTGGGTGATCTTGTCGCTCAGGAGTAGATCATTCAACTGGACTGGTGAGTTGTCCCGTCTCTTGCCTCCATGACAGGTCATCGGACCGCCGGGCTGCGTTCGCAGGGCGCACCAAACGTGGTACGCATCGAACTGCTTGAGGGTGATATCCAGCAGGGTCAACAGCAGTTTATCGACACTGTCGGCATCGAATATTATCTCGGTCGCTTTTGAGAAATCGGTTAGTCTGCCGGCAGCCAGCCTCATCGCCGGGGCGTGTTGGGCGTCCGGCCTCCTTACGACGGTCTCATGCTTGGGTGTTGTAAGCGCCGCTTCGAGACGAAGTGTGTCTTCCGGATGCCCAGGCATCTCCTCGACGGCTTCCTTCTCGAAGGCGATCTCTATTGTGAAATCAGTTATGCGAAGACAGTCGCCGTGTTTGATCTGGGCTTTTGTGACCGCTTTGTCGTTGAGGAACGTCTGGTTCGACGAGCCCAGGTCCTCGAGCGTCCACGTTCCGTCATCGGCTGCGTGAACCACAGCATGCTTTCTCGAAACTGCCTTGTCGGGAAGGAATACCTGGCTGTCGGCGCCCCGGCCGATACTAATGGGGCCCTCGGTGAAGTGAAATTCCTTGGTATTGCCGTCTTTCTGTTTGACTAGCATGCGCATGGCTTCTCTCCGTGCAATTGAATTTCCACCTACTTTCGCAGTTAGATTATACAGTGCTCCGCGCAGTGTGTCAAATCTTTTGTTATCGGACGCAGTCTGTGGGGCTGAAAACGGCAATAAAGGGCCGTGATTGGTGAAAAAGCGGCCGGCGGCGTCTCTGGGAATTGAGGCAAATTCACGATTCCACAGGTGCGTTGCTCCCGATGTCACGCCGGGTTGCCGGGCGGGCCGTACGGGATACGGATTTGTCGACTCGGCCTGCCCTCGATCATGCCCGGTCTACTTCTTCAAGATAACCTCGTACCTTGTTGTGTCTACGGCGTCTCCTCCTCTCGGCATCGCCGATTGAATGACGGCCCCTCTGTTCGTGCGGCGGTATTCGAAGGGTTCTTCCGTGAAGAGATCCTGCGGAAGCTCGAGGTCCGTTATGTCGCTCAACTTCTCCGGCAACTGACCGTCGTGCGTGGCCGCATAATGCCGTATAGCCTCCACACACTGTATCACATTCAAGTTGTTGCCAAACCTCTTTCCGATGAGCAGCATTCTTTGGAAAGCCGGATCTACTACTTTCCTGGATTGCTTTGGTAAGAGAAAGCTGCCGACTCCCCTGACACTGGCCTGTTCGCGCTCAATGGCCTTAGCCACATCTACAAGTGGTCTCGGCAGATTGGCCATCGCCCAGTAGAGATTCGGCGAATCGTTCCCCTTTATGAACAATTCGACCTCTCTGCACATTATCCCGCCAATCGCGCCTCCAACCATGGCCTGTATAGTAAGAGGCCCCTGTCCGACGTGCCTGGCCATGCCGAATCCAGTCTGCATCGCGAGCAAGGCACTATCGTACTGCCCGCGGACAATCTCCAATCTCACCCACAGCCTGATCAGGAAGCCCAGGTCACGATATCCTTTCGTATCCGGTAGGTTCATCCCGGGCTTCCATTCGGGCCAATGGCACTGCTTGCATCTTGCCGCCCGCGCCACGAGTCTCAGACTCTCCAGATTCTTCTGGATCAGCTCTTCGACCTGCTTCTGAGGTAGTTGTTCCGGCGGCAAATCCAGCCACTCAGAAACTTGTTTCTGTTGGCGACCGCCCGGCATCGCCTGGATGGCTTTCTCGTACAGTGGAACCGCATCGGCATCTGTCAGCTTGTCGGCTCTCGGCATAAGAGAGTATTTCGTGCCGGGCTCAGGGGCCTTGGCCGGATGGACCATCAGCTCAAGCGGCCCTGATTCGAATCGCCGCGCACTTGCGGAAGCCACAGCAATTGACAGAATGATTGAATAGAGGAATTTGCGTCTCATGGCATGTCTCCTAGAGGTCAAAGATCATCTTTGACAGTTCCCGTGTCGGATCCTGCTCCGGAACAAAGAGTATCACCTAACCAATAGACGCCTGAGGAAAGCACTCGTTGCGCCAATTTTCAGCAAGACCCGTGGGCCGGGGTCTCGATCTCACTTTGCCGCGCTCAATGCGGCAGGTCCTGACTCTCTCATAGTGACGATGCCGTCAGATTGAGTCTTTACTGTCTTAGCTCAGCTACCTTGAATCTTTCCTTTCATTTCCTTCAAACGCCTGTCCACTTCGGCATCGGACTCGAGCACTCTGACGCGCTCGTAAGGAAAGCTGACACCCAGGGTTTGTGTTATCTCATTCTGAAGATCTACCTCAGCTTCGGCCTCATCGACCATAATCTCCATTCTGGCAACCGTGTCCAGGATGCTCTGGCTCTTGCGCTTTGAGAGACTATTCTCCTTCTTGTTTAGCGATTGCGCCCTTCTTATCTCCCTGCTCCTACTGAGCATTTCGTCCTTCTTGAGTCTCAGATCCTTGAGATTCTGTCTGAGCTGGGCACAAGCCTGATTGGCGCTATTGTAGGCCGATTCGGAGTTTGCAAGGCTGTCCTTACACTTCTCAACTTCCTTCTCCGCCTGGATTTGGGCTGCGATGGCCTGTCTGGCGGTATCGATCTCGCCAGCTTTCACCGCCAGTGTGGCGCCTTTTTCAAATCTGCCCACCTTTCCCAGCCCGGCATCCAATCTCTTGCGATCAGCTTTTACAGCCGAGAGCGCTTTCACCTCCGCCCGGGTGGCCTCCTTGAGATTCTCCTCCATTTCCCTGATCAGTTGAGGCAGAATTATCTCAGGCTCTTCGAGAGAAGCGAGAAAAGCTTCGATCCTTGATTTCGTGATCGTTCTTAGCCGGCTTATACGCCCCATGTGTAGTGACCGCTGTATTGCCGTCAGACCTCAATCCGCCTTGCGTTCCTGAGGACTATCTGCCTTCTTTGTCGTTCTCGACTTCACGCGCCGCGCCTTCCCTTTCGCGACGCTACCTGGTTCTTCAGACTTATACTTGCTCTTGAGCACATCAATCAGTTTGTTGTACCCTTTCACCATTGCCTCGAAACGCTCCATAAGCTCGGCGATGACCTTCTGCTTGCTCCTCTTCTCGGCATGTGACATCGGCAGAAGCCAGGTTTCCATCGCTCGGAATTGCTCCTCCAGAACGGATGTCAGCATGTCCATGTCTTTCTCAGCCTTCCGCTCAGCCCGTGTCTTTTCACCTTCAGCCTGCTCTTTCCGCTGGAGTTTCATTTCGTCGATCATGTCCGACATTCTGCCGAGAACCTGCCGTCCAACCTCTTTCACCACGTCTGTCTTCGGTTCGGCGCGATCGGCGTCCTTTTGGCTCTTGATACTCGACATGCCGTCGGCAATGACATCTTTCAAGGAATCCAGCCCGGTACTAAAGGCGTTCAACTGCCGAACAACCTTGCCGACGTTGTCTTCAGCGTCGCCGCCGAGCAGGAGGTTTCTGCCGAACGTCTTCTTTATCTCTTCCCAACGTTGGGCCTGCTGAGGTTCCAGCCTTCCGGTAAGCTCTCTGAACTTCAGCAGATTTGACTCGGTCCCTGTAGTGAGCGTTTGAGCATCCTGCTCGTAGGTCGAGTAGATCAGAGTCCACAACTCCTGATCGTTCATGATTGGCAGCACTCTGCCGGCGATGCGGTTCATGTTCCGGTAAGATCCCTGCAGCAGGAACGGCGGCTCGGTCCTGTATTCGGCTGCTTGTCCGGCCGATAGTATGTACTGGCGATTCACTTTCAGCACGACATCGCGGACCACATACAGCTTCTTCATTGTCGAGAGATGCTCGTCGAGTTCCTCCGCCGAGTAGTTGTCCTCGAACTCTATGCCCTCTTGTTGCCCTGTCTCTGCGACCCGCATGATCACGTACACATCGTTTTGACTTCGACGGGCAAGCTTCTCGAGAACCGGATTGGAAGTCAAACAGTTCTCAATATAACTTGCGACGAACTGGTCGTAGTTGTCGCCGACGATATCGCCGATGTTGTACACATCGGCTCTGTTGGCGAGCATGTCGGGTATCCTGAATCTCTCGCCGCTTTCCGTGTAAGGATTGCCGGCCATAATGACGCAGACACGCTTGCCGCGCAGGTCGTATGTCTTCGAGTGACCTTTGTAGACACCTTCGACTCTTCTTTGAGCGTCACAAAGTGAAATGAATTTCTGCAGGAATTCGGGGTTCGTATGCTGTATGTCATCGACATAGATCATTACGTTGTCGCCCATCTCGAAGGCCAGATTGAGCTTCTCAAGCTCTTGCCTCGATGCCGCGTTGGGGGCCTCGCTTGGATCGACGGACGAAACTCTGTTGCCTACGGCTGGGCCGTTGATCTTGATGAAAGTCAGGCCAAGACGGTTGGCAACATATTCCATGAGCGTTGTCTTGCCGTAGCCGGGCGGAGAAATCAGAAGCAGGAGTCCCTGACGGTCGGTTCTCTTGTCCTGGCCTTCGGCGCCGATCTGTTTTGCGAGATTGTCGCCAATTAAAGGCAGATATATCTGATCGATGAGTTTGTTTCGGACAAACGTGGTAAGGACCCGAGGTTGAAACTCTTCGAGATGCAACTCGCGACTGTATGTTTCCACCAGTTCGTTCCTGCATCTCTGGTATTGGTGGAATTTCGGAACAAACTGCTCGTCATGATGCCGTAGCCTCTTCATGAAGTGACAGTAGTCCAGATCGTACCGGCCCTCGCTTATTATCGCATGAGTGCCGAGCATATCGGTGATTTGCCGCTCGGTGCTTTCTTCGAGGGCGATCCTGTCAGCCGAGCCTTCCGGCAGAAGCAGTGTCGCCGCTTCATCGGCATATTCAATTCTCGAAACATCTCCGGCGCGCAGAACATAAGAGTGAAGCCAATCTCGCAGCAGCCTGTAGCCGCTTGCGGGTTCCTTCGAGACTGTGTCCAGGGACTCGGTAAATTTGCCGCTGTAATTCTCCTGCCTTATGTACGATTCGAACTCGTCTCTCAAACAGGCTGCGCATTGATCGACAATGAATTTGTCATCCCCCGCCAGTTCGTAAAACAAGTACTCAGCCGCCTCGCC
The DNA here is from genome assembly GCA_001303465.1 of Phycisphaerae bacterium SG8_4. Taxonomy (GTDB): domain Bacteria; phylum Planctomycetota; class Phycisphaerae; order Sedimentisphaerales; family Anaerobacaceae; genus SG8-4. The sequence goes on along the minus strand of LJTR01000189.1, from coordinate 2,566 downwards.
GATCAGATCCACGCCGAATAGCCCTGTGCTGTCTATGAATTCAGAGAGGGCGTTGGAAACTTCCTCGATATAATTCTCTTGTTTGTCGCTGCCGCCGAACAGCTCGCTGGCTTGCCCCATGCTCTTGATCCTGGCGTTCAGGAGTTGCTTGTTTTCGTTGTTCTCGCTCAACTTCCAAAATACGACAGCCAGGGCCCTGGCCTGTGTGGAGTACTTCAACAGGCCAATCTTGCTTCTCAGGTCAATCAAAGCCTGGAGTATTCTTGCAGCATCCTGGTCGTGTACTCCTTTGACATAACCCTCTTCATATCGGGGCCCCATGTATGCCTGAACTCGACTTACAATGCCGTCGAAGTCCGATGATTCCACGGCCTCCAGTTCCTCGGCAGAGCCCTCGATCTCCCGGAACAGCTTGTACGCAAGATACTCAGCCCTGTAAACATCATCCGTTTCGGAGACAATATTGGAATCCCAAACATCTCTCGTTTCATTCAATCTTTCATCGGTTATCCGTTCGAAGAAACCTGTCCCGGTCAGGTGGAAATACATGTAATCTTCTTTTCGAACGATCGTGCCCTCAAGATCCTGACGATTGACCGCGAAACGCTGGTTCCCGAGGCGAATCACGTTCTCTCCGTCCTCATAAAGAGCCTGTTTGTCTTTAAGCTGCCTTATGGAGTCCTGATGTATCGTCTTGAGTTTGCTCTTGAGATCTTCGGCCTTTACGTTGTCGCCAAGGTCGATGAGTTGCCGCACCGTCTCACGGATTCTGTCAATCATCAGGTCGGAGGCAAAATATCCATTGATTTCATCTATGGCTGTGAAGTTCGCGATCCGATTCCGTATCCCTTTCAGAATCCTTTCCGCCGACGCCATTAGTGCCGAGGCACGCTGGTTCTGCTCGGCCACCAATTGCACTTTTCGCGACTCGAAAGCGTTGTATAATTCCTCTCTCTTTTCCGCAAGCTGAACGATGAATTCCTCGAAATCTGCGAACTTGCTCTCGAGTGTCTCGAGCTGAACTGTCACTTTCGTCAGGTATTCGTCGCATTTTTCAGGTGTGTTGCAGATGTCGAGATAATTGATGACCGACTGACCGATCAGTTTCAACTGTGAGCTGAATTCGGCCGCCCCCTCGGCCCTTCCCAACTCATTGAGCTTGTTCTTCAGCGCGGATTTGACCTGATTGACCTTAGAATAGACCAACGAAATATTATCGATGATCGCTATGGTTTCTGTCGCATCGGCAATCTTCAGGTTGCTGACGATGTCTGTCAACATCTCAAGCTCGTTCGCAGTCCTTTCCACTTCAGATTCGAGTTCTTTTGCCTCGGCAGCCTTGCCTACCTGTGGCACCTTGTCGCCGCTGCTCTTGATGCTCTCTCGATATGGATCCAGCGACTGTTCGCTGAGCAGGAATTGTGCGCACAGCTCGGACAGCTTGTCGGTGTGCTCGGCCACTTCGGTCTCCAGCGACTCAACCATCTCGACGTCGGCATATTGCAGGTCCTTGAGCGATATTACTTCTCCCCGCGTGGCGCGCAGCTTCGTCAGGTGCTCGACAAATTGATTTATCTCGTCCAACTGCTCGTAGTCTATTTCGCCGATCATGCCGCGGACACTCTGGGCAATCTCCTCTATCCGCTGCCGGGTATTGCGTTTGGTCCTCACCACCTTCTCGAACTCATCGACGGCGGCACTTGCGGCTTCATTTATCTGTGCCAGCGGTTCCGACAGTACGAAGGTATCCTGCGAATCGATCCAAAAATAGCTGTCCTGAATCTCTTCGGCCTTCTTCGCAACCTCGAGATAGAGGCCCGAATAGACCTCCTCGCGGGCTACCAGGTTCATTAGTTCATGACACTCGGCCATACAGGTAACGATGTCCTTATTGCCGATCTTGTAGAGTTCCGAGTCACTTTTTACGGGTATTGTGAAATCGGGACCGTAGTATGGAGTCTGCCATATCTGTATGGCATGATGTTTCTTGGCTTCCTCGCCGGCCTTGAAGTAGATCAGCGTGCCATCGTCAAAAAACGAATAACCATTGCACAGGACGGGCGAGCTGACCTGTTGTTCGATTATGTTGTATGAAAGGAGGATGTAAACGCCGCTGTCGCGATTGTAGAAGACGTACAAATAGTCCTCTCCGTTGGGGGACGCGATGCGCTTTTCGAATATCATGTCCTCCATTTCGGTTTCGAACTGCTTTTTCGCGCCAGTCTGCAGATAATAGCCCTTGGGGAAAACAAGGCCGTGGTCTTCAGGGAGCAGAACGCATGAATCTTTGATAGCATCCAGACGCATGGCTTTCTGAAGTTTCTCGTTGTAGAGAATGTGCCGAAACTGCTGTTCCTGATAGGGCCGTATCTTCATCAGTATGACATTGCCGACTACGGCATAATAGATCTCGGCGTCGTTGAGCGTCTGGTCGGGATCGTCCACAGGCTCGGAGTAGATTCCTTCGCCCGTTTCCGTATTGTCCTCGATCTTCACCGTCAGGTCCCCGCCGATGGTCTCGACAAATACCCTGTCTTCTATTGAAGCGTGCGGATTCCTTCCGCTT
>LJTR01000131.1 GCA_001303465.1 Phycisphaerae bacterium SG8_4 | reverse complement strand
GCACGCAGCTTCCGGGCTCCAGGAAGGAACCTCCATAACATCGGTGTCTGCAGCTTCAAGTGACCGCAGCAGCGGTGGCGTACCAGAGACATTGAGAATCGCCCTGGAATCTCCTAAAGATACGGCCGACAACACGGTGACGACCTCCGGATCATCGACAGAACTTCAAAACGGCGAGGACATCCTTGACCTTGACTTGCCGGAAGCGCTGACATTGATTCAGTTGTTCGATCTTGCAGGAGAATACCTGGATCTGGACTATGTCTACGATCCAGTCGCCATTGGCAACCAGACCGTTTCCCTTAAGCTGCACGGCGGTCTCCAGGGTGAAATGAGAGTCAAGGATCTCTACACACTTTTGGAGACGGTTCTGAAGTTCAAGGGCCTTGCCATGACACGGCGGACAGACAAGCTGGTGACCATCGTACCAGTCACCCAGGTCCTGGATACCGACCCCCGGTTGGTCGACGCCGAAGGCAAGACGGTTCAGGCAGGAGACTTGGTGGTAACGCGCGTGTTTGAGCCTCGGTACGTGGATGTAGCCAGCATCACGAATTTGCTGGAGAGTATGAAACTGGGGGTGGCTGTATCACCATCGGAAGAATCCCAAATCCTGTTCGTTACGTGCTACGCACATCGTATGAGCCGGATAGAGCAGTTGGTGGGCATGCTTGACCGCCCCGGCAGATCGCGGGAGTGCCTGTTCCGACGCCTGCAGTTTACGGCGGCCTCTGTACTTGCAGAAAAAGTTCGTACTCTCGCAGAAGAGCTTCAGGGCATCCCGGTTGCGATGGCGTCAGGCACCGGTCAGCTCTCACCTCAAAAGGGCAAAATCTCAGGTGATTCGGCGGCTGCCGGTTCCAGACTCAGCCAGCCTGTGTACCTGGATACCGATGAAAGAACCAATCGTATCCTGATGATCGGCTATAAGGAACAAATAGCCCTCTTGGAGAAACTGATCGATGCCCTTGACGTTGCCCAAGAGGATCTTCGGACCTTACAGGAATACAGAATCCAGCATGTCAATGCCGAGGAAGTAAAAACAAAGCTCGAAGAGCTTGATGTAATTGGCGTCAGCGGCACAACCTCTCCGGGAACTACTGGCGACCGAACGAGGCCTGTAACCACGAGCGTTTCGGCGACGAGCACGACCGGCACATCAGAGACTCTTGCGAGAAAACCGCAGGTAGTAGTGATTGCCTCGACCAATTCCCTCCTGGTTAATGCAACAGCCGAACAGCACGCCCAGATAGCTACGATCAGCAGCTATGTTGACAGCAAGATGTCCCCAGAGGAAAGACCGTATAAGATCTACCCACTCGAGAATTCATCGCCGCGACACGTGGCGGATCTTCTGGAACAACTTATTGGGCAAGCTGGAAGAGACAAAGAAGACAAGATCGAAAAAGTCGCAAAGATGCAGGACCAAATAGTTATAGTTCCTGATCCGAACACCTTTTCGTTAATTGTCTATACCAGCAGGGGAAACCAGGAATGGATAAAGAGTCTGATAGAGAGTCTGGATAAAAGAAGGCCACAAGTTCTCATTGATGTCACGCTTGTTGAAATCACCAGGACGGATACATTCGAGTATGACCTCAGCGTCGTGGGCAGCGCAAAGGAGCTAGTTATTGACAATGTCGGCATTGCCCCGATTCAGACAATCGACAGCACGGCCCGAATTGAAGGGGCCTTCAATCTACTGGATCAGGCGGGCAATCCGACGGGGAAGACACAGGCTTTCTATAGTGACGACAAGGTGCAGGCGCTGTTAACTGCGATTTCCAGGAAGAACTATGGCCGCGTCTTGGCCAAGCCAAAGATTCTGGTCGACGACGGCCAGGAAGGTAAAATTTCCACAACGGATGAGACCACATATATAAAGGAGTCGGTTCAGGTTCCCAACCAGGGAGCGCCGATTACAACGCGTGACTTCGAAATCATCGAGGCGACGATTCAGCTTGAAATCACCCCGCACATAAGCGAGGGAGATCTGTTGCGGCTGGATGTTCATTTGTCACGCGAGGATTTTGGGGCGCGTCCTCTGGAAGGTGCTCCACCTGATAAAACCACAAGCGAAATAACCACCGCAGTTTTTGTGCCGGATGACTACACAGTAATACTTGGCGGCCTGGTGAAACTGAACCAGAGCAAAGGAGGATCCAAGGTTCCCGTACTCGGGGATGTACCGCTGGTTGGTGCATTGTTCAGAAGCGTCGACAACAGCGATGTTGAGAGGAAGCTGTATGTATTTCTCAAGGCCAACATCGTCAGGCCCTATGATGAATCCAGATTAGCGGATTTGGAGAGAATATCAGAGGCCAATCGAGAGGCATTCGAGAAATCCGAGGCCAAGTTCCAGAAGCATGAGAACTTTCCAGGGATAAGACCCAGGCCGGTGGAGCCTGAGCGCGTGTTGGAAGATCTATAAGGGCGTATTGCAGTACACCCTAAAGACAGTTCGCAGTCGTTTGTTGAGCGGTTAAACGGCAAAGCAAAAGTGGCTACCGGAGAGCGGGTGGCTACAAAGCCACTAGAATGCTTAAGTCAGCCCTATGCCACAGCTTAGACTCATCTCCTGAGCCAAAAGTTGCCCACCGGTCTTTCTGACAAGACCAATGAAGCAAAGACCCGTGTTTTTCATCAGAAAGACCAAGACGTGTAAAAAAGGCGATTTCTCGCGCACATTTTGGGTGTCGAATTACACTATAATAACAGAAGCTTCCATTCGACGTTGCTCAGGACAAGGATATCAGTTAATTCTTTGAATGGTGGATTTGTTGTGGATTTGAATTCAGAAACACAATTAGTTGAAGCAGCCCAAAATGGCCATTTGGAAAGCTTCGGGGCTCTCTATGAGCGTTATCACAGCCCTATGGTGGCATTGGCTTATTCGATGCTTGCTGACAGGAGCCTGGCAGAGGACGCCGCACAGGAAGTATTCGTGATAGCCTGTCGAGATATAGGGAGTTTGAAAAGTAAGGAGAGATTTGCAGCATGGTTGGCCGGCATTTGCAGGAATATCTCGAGGCAAATGCTGAGAGCCGGCAAGAGCAGAGGAATTGCTCCGGACAATGAACCTGCTGTTGTCAGGCGTGGCGATGCGGAAGACCGCCGCGAGGCAATTCGCCGGGCGGTTTGGAGCCTTCGAGAGCCGGAGAGAGAGCTGATTATTATGCGCTATTTCGACGGTTTCTCGCAAGGACAGATATCGGAAGTTCTGGGTCTGTCGTCGCAGGCAGTGAACGGCCGGTTAGTCAGAGCAAAGCGTAAGATTGCAAAGTATTTGAAACGAAAACGGTTTGACGGGAAATAATCATGCGAAGTCCTGAAGATGACAAATGGCTCGATGAAGCATTGAGCGAGATAATAGGCTCTGAGGAAACACGGGCGGACTTTGAGCAATGGAAGCAGAATCACCCCCAAGCCGTGGAAATGTTGACCTCGCGGGCATGTGGTGAAGCTCACGCTTCGCCGCGTCTGCGAAAGATAGGGAGAATAATTATGAAAAGTTCAATCACAAGAGCAGCAGCAGCCGCAGCAATAGCTATCGCATGTTTGGCAGGTCTATTCCTCCTGAAAAGCACCGGTTCGGGCATCGCCCTGGCCGAAGTGCTGGAGCGAATTGAGCAGGTCACGGCCTACAGGTGCCAAATGAGCGCAAAAATCAAAAGCCAGGGCATGGATGAAAAACCGATATCACAAGCAACAATGCTGACATCGGAGGCTTTCGGGGCGAAAACGATCATCGAAATAAGCAACCCGATCACCGGTCAGAGCATTCTTCAGGAGATCTATGTGCTACTGTCTCAGAAAACCATAACGACACTCATGCCGAACGAGAAGAAGTACTCACAACTAGAATTCGACGAAGCATCCTTCGACGGATGGCGAGAGGAGAATGACTCGCGCACCATGATCAGAAGAATCCTGGGATGTGAACACACGAATCTGGGAAGATCAACGATTGATGGCATCGAAGTCGAAGGCTTCCAAACGACAGATCCAAACGGGCCAATGGGCCAGGCCGAGATCAAGATATGGGTTGATGTGGAGACAAGGCTTCCCGTGCAGATTGAGATACACAAAGATGCGGGAGACGATGCCTACATACACTTCGTTGTTCATGACTACCAGTGGGGCGTAACTGTCGATGCAACAGACTTCGAGCCGGTCATCCCAGACGATTACACACCCGGCCAACCGATGATGCAAATGCTGCGAGGGAAGAAGCCCAACAGCCAATGAAACGATCACAGTAGCACGTAAGTAAGGTTGTGCTGTCGCAGTGATCCCAGCCACCGTCTATTCAAGGGGCCGAGCCGGCTTCAGGTTCGGCCCTTCGTTATGCGCTTTTTTGCAGGTAACAAAGTGCAACCTTTGCGGAATCTGTGCATTATAATAGGTGAAGATTGATTCCGGAGCAGTTGAATGGCGGAAGACGCGTTAAGCTGTGATTTGCATGCCACAGGCGATATCGTGGACGAAGACCAGGCCCTGGTCGCAGCGGCCCGGCGGGACACCGAGGCCGCAGGAAGGCTCTTTGACAAATACTACAGCGAGGTTTTCGACTACATTTACCATTGCACCCTGGACCACGCTGTCACCGAGGACCTGACGTCGAACGTATTTCTCGCCGCCTTTCAGCACCTGGGACGTTTCCGATGGCGACAGATCCCGTTTAGGGCGTGGCTCTTTCGTATCGCCACAAACGAAATCAGGATGCATTGGCGCAGGCAGAAACGAGCCAAAATGGTCAGTCTTCAAGCTGACGGCAACATCCGTGCCGCCGCACCGTCAGAGGCCGACAGCCTGGAGGCAGCAGAGGAATATCGCCTTGTGCACAAGGCGCTACTCGAGCTGCGAGTGAAGTATCGAACAGTGATAGTCCTTCGCTACTTCGAAGATAAGGCGATTGCCGAAATTTGCGATATCACCGGCAGGAAGGAAGGCACAGTCAAATCCCAGTTGCACCGCGGATTGGCCCGGCTACAGGATATCCTAACGAGTTGGGGCCTGTTACCTGAATAGCAGGGAACGAAACCATGAACAAGAGTATTGAGAATATAGACAAGTATCTTAAAGGCGTTGAACTGCCGGAACATGTATCGTATCAACACCAACAGCTATTACGCCGAGAGATTCTCGCAAAAATCGAAAGGAGACGGACGATGTCTGTAAAAGCAAAAAGTTGGAAAGTCGCAGCAGTGATTGCCGTAGTGATGGGCGCCGGAGCGTTGGCGACGACAGTGGGTCTAAAGATTCGAAAATACTATTTTGCGGGCAAAGAAACCGATGGAGCGTATAGTACGTACAAGTTCAAAACGGAACCTGAGACAATCGAACATGAAGATGGGACCACAGAGATGCATGGGACAATGGTTGGTATCACATCAATGGACCCGAATTTTACGATCAATGTGGAGCAGAAGATAAAAGACTTAGAGGAAATTGACCTGCTTCGCCAGCAGGATGAGAGAGAACTAATCAGAGTGACCGAGACGGAAGTGAACGGTGAGCTACAGCCCAGAACATTCGGATTCAAGTATGTACTTTCAGACGGCCGCGAAGAAACGATGGGTGAGAGTGATCCTGACACACAAGACCGTGAGAGAAGCCTGACCAGAGAGCAGCAGGACGAACTCCTTAGCCTTCGTCTCGAGCAAGCAGGCCTGCATATTGGCATTGAGGAAAAAGAAGTGAGAGGCCGTGTGTTCCTATTCGAACGACAAAGATTCGTTCTCAGTGATGGAACGGAAGTCATCGTGTCCACCGGCAAACCTCAATAGATCTAACAATCTCACGCTTAATCCCATCTGAGCACAAAGGCCGGGCCTGGTTGGCTCGGCCCTTTTCTATGCGCTTTGGGAAGTAAAATAAGGCAGAAATTGATGGTTTTCTTTAGATTAAATGAAGTAGTCTAGTCGTTCTATATGCGGCGGTCGATCGCTTGGAAACTGGTAATGAGGCCTTCATATGATAGAAGACAAGATTCTTCTATGGAAGATGAAACATGGCAGCAGCCACGCACTGAGCCATATTTATGAGAAGTACAAGAGCGATTTATTTTCATTAGCGAACTCTCTTTTGCATGACCTAAATGAAGCAGAGGATGTTGTGCACGATGTCTTCGTCTCTTTTGTAGAATCTGCCGACCAATTCCAGCTAACCGGAAGCCTCAAAGGATACCTATTGACGTGCGTCGCAAATCGTTCACGTGACAGAGTTCGTGCAAGAAAAAGAGTACCCGTTGGAATAGACAAAACTGATACTGCCATACCAAACTATGAAATGCCAAGTCATGCTTTAATATCAGCAGAAGAGTTGCACCGCCTGAGAGAGGCAATAGCCAAAATTCCTTACGAGCAGCGAGAAGTGGTTATACTGCACTTGCAGGGCAGAAGGACGTTCAGACAAATAGCTGAATCACAGGGTATTGCAGTCAGCACAGTCCAGAGTCGATATCGCTATGGACTAGATAAGCTGAGATCTCTTCTAAATGGCCAGGTGGAGAAATGAAACCGACAGACAATTTTGAAAAGCTAATAAGAGATTTACACGTTCTGGATATCAACACTAGCCCCGAAATGGATCAGCGAATCTTGCATGAGACCCTAAAATTACAGCAAGAATTAAAACAAACAAAATTGGCTGGAACTCAGCCAGACATTTGGAGAATAAACATGAAAAGCCCAATTGCAAAACTAGCCGCCGCGGCGATGATAGCCATATTTGCGGCACTATCAATGACCTTTCTGGAAAGATCAACTACGTCCGCTTATGCCCTTGACCAGACGGTCGAAGCCAACCACAGTGTCCGCTACATTCACATTAAAGGCTTCAGTCCGTCGCACAAGGAGCCGAAAGAATATTGGGTGGAATGCGATGAATCCGGACAATTAAAGAATGCTCGCTGGCACATGCCTGAATGGGACGCTCCTGAAGATGGGGCCAAAGTGGTTGTATGGAAAGAAGACACGATATATTTGTGGTTCAAGGGGACTGCAAAGAAAGAAGGCTGCTTGGTTACCTACAGAGAGGAAAACGGGGCCGACTGGCTGTACCAGTACGCGCAGGCATACAATCCAAAGCTGACCGTCGAGCGTTTGTATGAACAGCAGGCACAAGGCAAAGTAAAGATAGAAGTTGACGAGCCTGTCGACAAAGCCAAGCCAATTGTTGTTACAGCGACGTATCTGTCTGAAAGCTCAAAGTCAGGCAGACGTGAAGTGCTGCTTGTAGACAGGGATACCAAGCTTATTACGACCGTCAAACGCTACCGGCTGAAAGACGGCAAATATGAATGTCGAGTCATACAGGAATTTCACGACTATAATCAACCGATCGATCCTGGAGTATTTGACCTGGACAAGGAGGTTCCGGTCGATGTGAAACGGATCGACAGGGATCTGAAAAGGGCCAACCTGAACAAAGGAATCAGTCCGGACGAGCTGGCAAAATACGAGAACATGACACCGAAGGAAATGACACAGGTCTTCTTCCAAGCCTGTGCCGACGAGGATTGGGACGAGCTCATCAAGTTTATGCCGGACTCAGAGGTTAGCCAGAAGGCCAAGGATTACTACGGCGGATTGGAGATCATCAACATCGGCGAACCTTTCGAATCCGAGACATATCACGGTTTGTATGTACCCTATGAAATCAAGTTGAAATCCGGCCGCATCAAGAAGTGGAATCTGGCGGTTACGAACCGCAATTTGGTAGAAAGATATATGTTTGACGGCGGGTTCTGACAAGAGAAAAGGACTATTGGGACAAACAGCATGTTCAAGAAAGGCCGGGCAGAACGCAGCTCGGCCTTTTTAATGCGCTTTCTTTTGTGAATTGGCGCGCTTGGGATCTCGGCGATGAGTTCTTGCAGCAAAACCCACATTTTTTTATACCCAAAGGGATCGCTCGATTGTGTTATAAGTGGTGTTGGTCCTAACCAGGGTTTCTCACAAACTTCGTAGCGAAATCGCGTAGATTGTGACAGATTCTGGATTTGTCGCAGTGAGCCGGGTGAAGGCGTATTGAAATACGTCGAAGTCGGCGATCAAGAGAAGTCCGGGAGATGGCGTGAGATACGCGATTGCAGCCGAAGGGCTGTGAGAAATTCGGGTTAGGCTGCTCAGACTGGCGACCATTCTCCTGAACGATGTGAGCGATGCAGAAGATATAGTGCACGATGTCTTTGTGTCGTTCGCGCAATCGGCCGATAGGATCAAGCTCAGCGGAAACCTTAAGAGCTATCTGCTGACCTGCGTTGCCAATCGCTCCCGAAACAAGAACCGGGCGAATCAGCACCGAAAATCTGTCAGATTGGATGAAGCCGAATCCGCTGTATCGCATTCGAAGACGCCTGAACAATGGCTGATTTGCAGCGAAGAACTGAGCAGGTGGAGCAAGACAATGGCCCGGCTTCCTTACGAACAGCGAGAGGTTGTTATCCTGCATCTTAGAGCCGGGATGAAATTCAGGGAAATAGCCACATTGCAGGACATGTCGGTCAACACTGTCAAAGGCCGATATCGGTATGGACTTAACAAGCTGCGCTCAATCTTAAATGGTGAGGTGGAAAAGTGAGGTCGGCAGAGAAGATAAAGAAGTTGATTAAGAATTTGGATTTGGACGTTGACACTAACTCAGAAGCGGACAAAAGAGTTCTCGGTGAATTGCTCCGGGAACAGGAGAGATCCCAAGTGACCGAACCGACGTTCGCTTCACCGAAGACAAGGAGACAAGAAATGTTTGCTGAAAGAAGAGCTTGGAAAGTGGCCGCTGTGCTTGCAGTCTTGGTAGCGGTCGGAGCCATATCTGTTGTTGGCGTTAATATTGGAAGATACTACTACTACATGGGCCGCGACGATGACGGCGCTCCCATCTTCCGCAGCGAGGATTTCAATGTCACTGTTACACTTGACGACGACGAAGTAACTGATGTGGAGCAGGCTCGAAGGTATCTCGAGGAGATGAAAATCCTGAGTGAGCAGGGCAAGAAGGAATTACTGAAGGTCGAAGAAATGATGACGGACGGCACCCTCGAGATGAAAGTGCATGTGTACAGATATGAACTCTCAGACGGCCGAAGAATCGACCAGCGGGAAGGTGTTGCCGGCGGTGCATACGCTCTTAGCGAAGCGCTTTGGGAAGAGTGGCTGCAACTTAGGGCAGGACCGGGAGAGGACCTCGGCACCTATGAGGAAACAGTGGAGGGTCGCGTTTTCTCCTTCAAACGAGAAAGGCACCACCTGAGCGATGGAACCGAAGTCATCTGGTCAGTTGGCACGCCCAAGTAAGACCGGCAGTCTCACATTTTAGTCTCCCTCCAGATACAAAGGCCGGGTCTACATGCCCCGGCTTTCTTGCGCGCTTCTCACAAAAAGTACTGCGCTGCCCAGACCTGTGAATGAACATCTGAGACCAGGACATTTTTTAGTTTGAGCAAAGTGCCTACTTCAGTTGTTATATACTTGATGGTCGATCGATCTGACATTTGCAAAAGGTGCTGATTGGTGCTCGAAGACAGGTTGTTAGTGTGGAAATTCAAGCGCGGCGGCAGGGACGCCTTCTGCCGGATCTACGAGAAGTACAGAGACGATTTGCTCAGGCTGGCCATTTCCCTTTTGACTGAATCAGAAGCAGCCGAGGACGTTGTGCACGATGTCTTCGCCTCGTTCATAAGCAACGCCAGGCAGTTCCGGCTCACGGGAAGCCTCAAAGGCTATCTGGCAACGTGCGTCGCCAACAGGGCGCGCAACGTCAATCGGGCGTACTGCCTGCGGCATGGTTCGGGAGTGGATGAACCGCTGGCGGCAACGTCAAATTCGAGCAGGCCGGATCGATGGATCATGCAGAGCGACGAACTGAGAAAACTGAACAGAGCCCTGGCGAAGCTGCCGTATGAGCAGCGGGAAACGGACTAAGTTCAGGCAGATAGCAGAATTCCAAGGTGTTTCGATCAAGACAGCCCAGAGTCGATATCGAATCGGGCTGAACAAACTGCGGTCTCTGTTGAACAGCGAGGTGACAAGATGAGATCATCAGAAGATGTAGAGAAGCTAATTAGAAATGCCGAGATGCATTCAGATCCTGAGGCAAATCAGGCGGTTCTGACCGATCTCCTGCATCAATTCGACAAAACACAAGAACAAGAGCCGGCTGCTATGCAGCCGAGCATCGGGAGAACAATTATGAGAAGTCCAATTACAAAGATAGCCGCTGCGGCGGTGCTAGTTATCGCAGTTCTGATAGGGATGAACCACCTTGGAGGCTCAGCAACGAGCGTTGTGTGGGGTGAGGTGGTTCGAAACGTTGAAGCCAGTCCTGGATTCATCTTCCAGATGAAACAAATCTACCACAAGGAAACGACGGGGACAATGGAAATCCATAATGAGGTTTATGGATCTGCGGAGTACG
>LJTR01000188.1 GCA_001303465.1 Phycisphaerae bacterium SG8_4 | reverse complement strand
CATCGTGATACTTACCCGGTCACCCAGCGAAACCGATTCTGGACATACGCATATACATACGATGTTCAACGGCGCCTGTCGAAAGGTCTGCAGATCCGCTACCATATCGTAGAGATGGGCCGACGGTTCGCCATAGCACCCTAGAGTCGGATTACTTTCTTCTGGCTCTGCACAGTTGATGCACGTCGTGCGGCCAATGACTACCCCGTCTATTTGGCTTCTTCACTGCTTCCCGCCGACTAGCGGATCAAGAAACTTGAAGAGTTCCTGCGTCACCGGATCATCGCCCTTACCAAGGTCGTTGTTCAACCGGCTGTGGTTGCTGTCGCGCTTGCCATAGGCCCTGGCAGGGATTGCCGCTGCCTTGAGAACGCTCTCAAGGTGCCGCGCCTGGGCTCGCGTATCAGGATTGCCGGGAAAATAGAGGATGAGGAACGGCGGTATCCCTTTGTCCTTCGCCACATGCGTCACGGCTGAAAAATCGACGTGCTTCTCCGGATCATTCCCGAATTTCTGGCGATGACCAAAGGTAAACATCTTGCCGCCGTAGAGCGCTTGGCGGTGCTCGGCCGTCATGATGATTTTGGGAATGTCGTAGGTGTCACCGTCCACGGGAACGCAGCCTTTGAGGACCTCGAACGACACGCCTTCCTTTTTCAGGTAACGATCATCGATGCAGATCAACGCCGCCAATTGAGCGCCGGCAGAGTGCCCTCCCACAAAGATACGCTCAGGATCTCCGCCATACCTGGCGATGTGCTTGTGCACCCAGCCGAACGACCTGGCTACGTCACCGATCAGATCTTCCATTTTCACTTCCGGCAGAAGTCGATAATTCGTCGAGACGAAGACAAAACCTCGCTCGGTCAGCACCTTGGGCTTCAGTGCGACATCACTCTTGTCGCCAGCCTGCCATCCGCCACCGTGGATCCAAAACATGACGGGCAGACTCTTCTGTGCCGGTTTTTCCGGCGTGTAGATATCGAGTACGTGGCGCTGGTGACCATTCTCCACGTAGGGAATGTCCGAGGTCAGCTTCTGGGCGCTGGCGCCGCTGCAAAACAAGAGAAACGGCAGAACAAAGGCGAAAATGGGCTTGGCATTCATGGTATAGACTCCTTTTGAACGAACACAACTGATACTGATAGAAGATTTGATTTTGCACTCATGGAATGATAATACACCCTGTATCACGGCGGATCAAGGTATGATAAAAGAATAGTTATCCCGACCTTACTTTCGCATGTTGTTGGCAAACGCGCGGCTGGCGTTACGGTATCTGTTGGGGGCATGGTGGAGATTCCTGGTCGCTGATAGCGGTGGCCGAATTCGTGGCGAGATTCATGACGGCGAGCTGTTTTCACATGTCGACGAGATGAAATACTTTGTGGAGCGTTGGTAGATGGACTACAATCATTACTGGGCACTCAGTGGCCCGAGCTATATGACGCCCGTAGGCTCTGCGGAACTGTGTCGTGAGTCTGTTGTGCTTGGCCGTATACGCCAGTGCTGGATGGAGTACAGGACTACGGGGTAGTCTCACAGGTACTGAACCCAAAGAAGGAGACAGGTCAATGAGTGAGTCATTTGGAAACTGCATGAATGTCACGAGACGAAACTTGCTGACAGGCACGCTGGCCGCCTCAGTAGCGTCTGCTATGCACCAGCACGGAGCCATTGCTCGGAGACGACCGCCAGACAGTAACGTTTCCTCGAATGAGCGAGATTTGATCCAAAAAGAGAACTCCTTACCGGGTGCTACGGACTGGCAACTTACTCGTGTCCGTGTGATCAACGCGCCAGACGGAGGGCTCGGCTACAGATGCCCATGGATCGAAGCGTATTGCTCCAAGCAATCGGTCGCAGCAGGCGAGTCGATCAACATAATGGTTTCGACCAATCCGCCGCGCAAGTTCATGTTCGAAATCTTGCGTACGGGCTACTACAACGGCCGCGGCGCTCGATTGGTGCACACGGTCGGTCCACTGGCTGGCCGAACACAAACCGATCCCGAAATCGGTCCGAATCGGTTGCGGGAGTGTCGCTGGGAGCCATCGCTGGAACTTGAGATTCCTGAGACCTGGACGAGCGGCGTTTATGTTGGTCGCCTGACGACGATGCCTCAAAGCTCGGACGAGCTATATTGGCAAAGCTATGTGATCTTCGTTGTCAAAGATAACCGTCCGGCGGATGTTTTGTTTCAGTGCAGCGACAACACTTGGCAAGCCTACAATCGCTGGCCCGATCAGTTCTCCCTATATGACGACGGCAACAACCCATGGTACGTGGGCCCCGACGTCGGCGTGAGTTTCGACAGGCCGTACGGTAGATACCGACAGATCTATGAGAATCCGCAGTCGCTCGGGTCCGGCGAATTCTTCTGCTGGGAATTCCCGCTATCCTATTGGCTGGAGAAGCACGGATATGACGTGACCTATTGCTCAAACAGCGACATGGTCAGTCCGACGCGTGGTCTGCAGTGTAAGACGTTTCTCAGCGTCGGTCACGATGAGTATTGGGATGTCCGGCAATATCACAGTGTCAAACAGATGATCGATCAGGGCGTCAGCGCACTGTTTCTCTCGGGCAACGCCGTAAATGGTGTCACTCCCTTCCAGGCAAGCCGCGACGGCCGTCGAAACCGGATTATTACACGGGCGGGCCGGTTTGGCGGCCTGGCCGCTCAGGGTGTCGAGTCCAGGCATGACTTCCCAATGACAGGACCGGACGAAGGCCTGCTGATGGGGGCTCGGAATGTCAGTCCTGTCAACGGTGGCGGAGACTGGACGGTTACCCGAGCCGATCATTGGATATTCGAAGGCGTCGGCGTGAAAAATGGTGATAGTATTCCCGGCTTGGTCGGCTGGGAATACCACGGTGCGCCTGCCAAGATCTCAGGGCTTGAGATAGTGGCGGAAGGAACGGCTTTGCGCGGTGGTGTCCAGCCGCAGCACTGGACTGCTACGATCTACCCTGGCCCGAAGGGAAACTTCGTCTTCAATGCGGCCACGATCTTCTGGGCTCAGGGCCTGAGCTCGCCGCCGGGCCATATGTTGCCGTGGTCCCATTGGAGTCGCCCCCACGGTCCCGATGACCGTGTGCAGCGGATCACACACAACTTGCTGAGACGCGCCATGGGAGTGTGACGAACATCCGTCGGCCGTGCTGTTGTTACCTTTGCTTGAGGGCAATCAGCCGTCTTTTTGATCGATATCAACACTAACTTATCCCGCCTAGGCGACTAACGGTTTGCCTGTCCGTTGCTCACAAGTTGCTCAGCCAGAACAACAGGTGTCGTGTCATAAATCACAGTGAAGCACGTGGGTCTTGTTGCCCGGTGATCTTGTCAAGATTAACATTGACCGGTACAATGTTCCCGCAGAACGTGTGAATTGGAGCTTCTTGCTCCTGGTGTCAATCCGAGAACCCTCCAATCACAACAAGAACTAACTAGCCTGGTGAGTTATATGACGAACAAGAGCGAAACACACTCGACTCCTGGCGACACGAACGAGTTTGCGACTACGCACTGGAGTGTCGTGCTTTCGGCCGGCTCTCCGGAATCAACTCGCTATCAAGAGGCCCTTGAGAGGCTGTGTCAGACGTATTGGTTTCCTATCTATGCCTACTTGCGACGAAAGGGATATGGTGCCAATAGTGCCGAGGACCACACCCAAGGTTTCTTCACGCACATGATAGAAATGCAAGATTTGTGTCAGGCCGATCCAAACCGAGGGAGATTTCGTTCGTTCCTTTTGTCCATGCTCAAACACTTCATGGCAGATCAATGGGACCGGTCTCAGGCCCAGAAGCGGGGAGGTGGAAAGAAAGTCCTCTCGTTAGATTTTGCGGATGCCGAGACTCGTTACAAACTAGAGCCATCTCATCAACTCTCCCCGGACAAGCTCTTTGAGAAATCATGGGCTCTGGCTGTGTTAGATCAGACAATGGCTCAGCTGAAAGCAGAATCGAGTGGCACCAGGAGGCAGACGCTCTTTGAGAACTTGAAGGCTCATTTGGCAGGACAATCCAATACAGTTCCTTACCGTGAGTTGGCGACAAAATTGGAGATGACGGAAGGGGCCATCAAAGTCGCCGTGCACCGTCTTAGACAACGTTACCGAGAGCTTCTGCGTGAGCATATTGCTCAGACTGTTTCCGGGCCAGAGCAAATCGAGGATGAGATCCGGGCCCTTTTCGTTGCCCTCGCATCCTGAGATGCCTTGTGTGGCCTGTGCGGGACTGGACAACTGGGACGAGCCGCCTCTCTGAAAGCACCAGTCTCAATGAGGAGGAAAAAGCTACTTTGCCCGAAATTAGTATCCGTAGAATGTAACCTTTTCCGCTGTTTTCCGAAGTAACAGTTGTAGCCGTAGAAGTGAACATAAGGAGAAGTTGAGATGGCCCTGAAAGAGCACTGCCCTTCTTGTGGGACAGAAGTACCATCGAATGCACCTGAGGGAGTATGTCCACAATGCCTCATGAGAGCGGGCCTGGAGAACGACATCGAGGCAACCGCCGGCAGATCACATGCAATCGAAGGCCCAGGTACAAAGGTAGGTCGCTATGAACTGCTCGAACCGATTGGCGAAGGTGGCATGGGTTCAGTCTATTTGGCCAAGCAGAAAGAGCCTGTCAAACGCAAAGTAGCGCTCAAGATTGTCAAGCTTGGCATGGATACGAAACAGGTTGTGGCCCGGTTCGAAGCCGAACGTCAGACTTTGGCAGTCCTGGAACATCCTAACATAGCCCATGTGTTTGACGCAGGAACAACCGAGACAGGACGGCCATATTTTGTTATGGAGTATGTGGAAGGTAAGTCCGTCACGAAATACTGCGATGAGCATAGACTCAGCGTTGAAGAGCGGCTCGAACTGTTTAAGAAAGTCTGTGAAGGCGTTCATCACGCGCACCAAAAAGGAATTATACATCGAGATATTAAGCCATCGAATATTTTAGTATCTATCCACGGTGACAAGACTACTCCAAAGATTATTGATTTCGGCATAGCGAAAGCCATCACACAGCCCCTAACTGAGAAGACATCTTACACTGAGCAGGGCCAGTTGCTAGGCACGCCCGAGTACATGAGTCCCGAACAGGCCGAGATGTCATACCAAGACGTTGATACCCGTTCGGACATATATTCCTTAGGTGTGCTGCTTTATGAGTTGCTGACTGGTGCAACGCCGTTCGATGCCAAGAGGCTTCGCGAAGGTGGGATTGACCACATTCAACATGTATTATGCGAAGAGGAGCCAAGAACACCTAGCGCCCGACTGACGAGCTTAGGCGATAAAGGCAAAACAGTTGCAGAAAGTCGTGGAACGCAGATCATCACATTAACCAGACGTCTTCATAGAGAATTGGAGTGGATACCCATGAAAGCGATGCGAAAAGACCGAACAAGAAGATACCGGTCGGCCTCTGAACTGGCCGACGATATTCAGAACTACCTTACTGGCGCCCCTCTGATTGCGGGGCCTGAGTCCACCGTATACCGGGCCAGAAAGTTCATGCGAAAACATGCCGGTTCGGTGGCGACCGCAGCGCTTTTGCTGTTGGTGATAATCCTGGGTCTGGTGGCGAGTATATTGATGGGTTGCAGAGCAGAACAGGCCCGGGAGAAAGAGGTTGCTGCTCGCAAGCAAGTCGAACAAGCCCTGGTGCGTGCCGAAAACGCAGAGAAGACTGCGCAGGAGCAGCGCAAGCTGGCCGAAGAGCGTACCGACAAATACCGGAATCTCTCTTACCTACATAGCGTTGCCTTGGCCGACGCGAAGTATAGACAAGGAAATCTCCGCAATGCCCGCCAGTTGCTGAGATCATGCCCTGAGGATCTGAGAAACTGGGAATGGGATCGGCTCAACTATGTCATGGATGAGTCGCTCATGACCTTTGGCCACGCCGGGGAAGCCGCGGAGTCGATTGCATTTAGCCCCGATGGAAAGTTGATTGCTACAGGCTTTGTAACTATAACGATATGGGACGCCGCAACTGGAACGGAAATACGCACACTCAAAGGGCGTGAGGCAGCAATCATGTCACTTGAGTTCAGCCCGGACGGCGAGAGGATTATCTCGGGTGGTATGAGTGGTCTGGTCAGAGTCTGGGATGTGAATACTGGCGAGGAAATTATGAGACTCGAAGGCCATGAGGCCGGAAAAGGAGTCGCTGCCATTGACCTTAGCACGGATGGCAGGCGGATCGTGTCGATAGACTACGATGGCATAATCAAAGTCTGGGATGCAGATAACGGAAAGGAGCTGCTCACGATCAAAACGACCCTGGGCAAGGGAGAATATGGTCGATCGGTGGCGCTCAGTCCAGATGGCAAACGGATCATTGCCGGTAGGATCAGTAAGAGAGTCTCCGAATGGGATGCTGCGACCGGTGAGAAGCTAAGGACTTTCCGTATGCAGGATCAATCCGTCGTTAGCGTCGAATATAGCCCCGACGGAAGGCAAATTGCCATGGGATGTGGCGAGGGCATGATTAAGATCGTGGATACGGAAACGGAAAAAGAGACTATACTCATAGAGGGTGAAGGATGGGACCGTAGCTTGGTTTTGTCACTTGCCTTCAGCCCGGACGGCAAGCGACTCATCTCCGGTGGTTATGATCGGATGGTCCGGGTCTGGGATACAAACACAGGTAAAGAATTAACGACACTGACCGGCCACCCAGCTGGCATCAACCACGTCGTCTTCAGCCCGGACGGTCAGCGCATTGCGTCAACCGCTTATGGAGGTCAGAGCAGAGTATGGGACCCAAGCGAGGAGAGAGAAAGAAAAGTTCTTAAGGGGGGGCACACGGGCCTTGTGCGTGGTGTGGTCTTCAGTCCGGATGGCAAACGGCTTTTCTCGGCAAGCATGGATAAGACCATCAAGATGTGGGACGTATCCAAGGGCGAGATGATTCATACCTTCAGTGGGCACGAAGATAGCATTTGGTCCCTGGCGATCAGCCCGGACGGCAGACATATTGTTTCAGGTAGCGGGGATAACAGCATTAGGATATGGGATGTGGCCAGTGGAGAGCAAGTGAGAAAAATCACCGGGCATGACGGGGCTGTCTATTCAGTAGCTTTCAGTACGGACAGTAAGCGGTTTATTTCAGGAGGCGGGGATAACACCATTAGGATATGGGATATTGACAGCGGAGAGCAAGTGAGAAAAATCAGTGGGCATAAATACGGGGTTGCCTCGGTAGCGTTCAGCCCTGACGGCCGGTGCATCGTCTCAGGCAGTAGCGAATGGCTGAAAATCTGGGATGCAACAACCGGTGAGGAATTAAGGACCCTCTCCGAGCATAAAAGGACCGTCCGATCCCTTTCGTTCACTCCGAACGGCAAGCGAATCATCTCGGGAGGTTATGATGGTACGGTCAGGATCTGGGATGCCAAAACGGGCGATAAACTCACGGTCTTTCATGGGCACAACAGCAATGTGGAGGCTGTTGCTGTCAGCCCAGATGGAAAGCGGATTATCTCGGGTAGTTTCCTGACGGCCAAGGTCTGGGATGCCGAAACGGGTGCCGAATTGATGACCCTTCCGTCAAATGAACCTTTGGCTGTTGCATTCAGTCCGGACGGTAGGACTGTTGCTGGCAGTGACGGTAACGACATCATTTTGTGGAAATCCGGCACTTGGGATACAAATGGCAGGTCAGGCCAAATGAAAGCTGAAGAAAAGAGCGTGGCAATCAAACTCGATCCCAAGATCTACGATACTCATGTGGGGCAATACAAACTCATTGACGCTCCTCCAGAATTGACGAAACAGTCGGGCGATATCATTACGATTGCCAAGGAGGATAATCATCTCTATGTTGAGGCCGTAGCGATCGGCAAAGTCAGGATTTATCCTGAAACAGAAACTTCATTCTTCATCAAGACTGATAACACGAAGATTCGATTTTCGAAAGACGGCACAGGAACCGTTACCGGGATGGCTATAGACTGGATGGGGCTTGGTGTCAAAGTGATGGACGCCCAGAGACTGGACGATAGCTAGAAGAGAATTCGGGCATTTGCCCAGGTTCGCATATTCTTTGATTGCTGGAGCAGCGAGTGGACCAACCCAAACGCCGAAGCGCGCAACAGGCGCGCCACAAGTGGATTCGCTTTGCCTGCGGTGCGGCTTCGGCTGGCCTTCGGCTAACATCATAAGTCCAATAACATCAGTTACTAATCATTTACATAAAAGCATTTACAAACTGGGGCGCAGGACTTGTTGTCCGATGACCGTCAGCCTGTTCAGGAGGAGCAATGGACGCCAAAAAGCTCACGATTCTCACGCACTCCCTTCTGCCGGTGATATGCATCAACAAAACACG
>LJTR01000130.1 GCA_001303465.1 Phycisphaerae bacterium SG8_4 | reverse complement strand
CTTCATAGTCCATCACTCTGAGAGCTTTCGGGGACGTCCGCTTGATGTCTTCGCCATCTGGGAGGGGGGGCTGGAGTTCCTGGGCGGCATGATTCTGGCCATTGCTGTCATCCTGTCCTACCTGCTATATCATAAACTGCCCATCCGCCGCTTTCTGGATGTCTTGGCGATAGGTCTCATGCTGGGCCTTTCGTTTGGCAGGATCGGCTGCTTCCTGGCCGGCGATTGCTACGGCAAACCCACAGAGCTGCCCTGGGGGGTGCGTTTCCCCTATCGATCGCTCGTCTATGTCAGTCAGATTAACGCGGACTTGCATAGGAATCGGCCCGAGCCTCACCTGAAATTACCCAAAGAAGGGTATCTGGCCTATACGGCCGAGAACGAGATGTGGCATCCAAAACCCTACGAGGATCTGACTGACGGTCAGAAGCAAGAAGTTACCGATGGCAAGTACCGCTGCCTGCCGAGCCATCCCACCCAGCTATACTCTTCAGCATGTGCCGCCTTGCTGTGTTTGATGCTCTACCTATTCTGGCGACGGTCGCAAAGGACGTCCAACAAGATCTTCGCTAAGCCTGGCTCGACGTTTGCCCTGGCGTTAATTCTCTACGGCATCGCCAGGTTTCTGATCGAATACCTGCGCGATGACAATCCATTTGAACACGGTTCGTGGATAATGCATATGATCTACAACGTCTACAAAGGGGGCACAGTTGCGCAGAGTCTGAGTATCTACATGATAATCCTCGGTGTCATCTTTCTATTGATCTTCCAGAAGACCAAGCCCACAGGCATTCGAGTTGGCGGCGGGACTTCCAATGAGATTGACGGTCACACTGCATAGAGTAGCAGGCGTCGTCGCAGCGAGCTGAAGGCTTCTCGGCAATTGAGTTCTTTTTTGGGCAGTGTTAGCTTGACCGACCGGCATGTGTAAGGTATAGTCTGTCGCTTTGCCAATGCACAGAAAATCAGAACCTGTATTCGGTGCGAAAGATGTACCCTGAACTCGTCGAAATACCTCTGCTTCACCTGACCGTCAAGAGCTACGGCTTGATGATGGTCATAGGCTTCCTTGCGGCTGTTTCGCTCATAAGGCAGCTGAGCCTCAAGATCACGCCCGATCCGCAGCTTATTACCAATGCCGCCCTCTATAGCCTGATAGGCGGTGTGGTTGGGGCGCGTCTGTTCTTCGTCATTCACTATTTTGACAAGTTTGCTGAGCATCCGCTTGAAGTCTTTTACATCTGGCAGGGCGGGCTCGAGCTTTTGGGTGGCGTAGTATTGGCTGTGGCAGTGATCTTATTCTATCTGATCTACCACAAACTGCCCATCCGCCGGTACCTTGATATCCTCGCGGTAGGCCTGATGCTGGCGCTTGTTTTCGGGCGTATCGGCTGCTTCCTTAACGGATGCTGCTACGGCAAGCCCACCGGACTGCCCTGGGGTGTGCGCTTTCCGTACGGTTCATTCGCCTATCTGAGCCAAACGGAACCCGACTTGGGACGTGATCGTTTAGAGCCGCAGTTGGAGTTGCCGAGCGAGTATTTCGGCTACCAAGACGAAGACGGCCTTTGGTATGAAGGGCTGAAGCCTTACGATGCATTGGACGACAGGCAGAAGGCAGAGGTCACAAAGGGAAAATATCGATGCCTGCCCGTACACCCAACCCAACTGTATTCGTCTGCGATGGCGGCTGTTTGCTTCGTCATATTGTACCTTTTCTGGAAAAGAGTAGAGAAGGCCGAAGACTTAGGAGGGCCCAAAAAGCTATTTGCCAAGCGGGGTTGCGTGTTCTCTTTGATGTTCGTTCTTTACGGTCTCTCCAGGTTCTCCATAGAACTTCTACGTTCCGACAATCCTTTCGAGTTTGCCGGCCTGACGATATCTCAGCTAATCGGCCTCGGCATGATCGCGCTGGGCCTGACCTTGATGGTTGTATTTCAGACTCGCAAGTCCGTGGCGCCCGGTCATTAGCATCTGGGGGCGGTTTTGGCGGTATTATTGCCACTGCTGAAATTTCCCCTTGAACATTCTGGCAGATTGCCGATATATATATCGAGGAGTCTGTGCCACTTAAGCAGGAGGCAAGGACTTTGTTTGTTCATTTTCTACAGCGTACGAATTGAACTGAGCCAAGTTATGGGACTTTACGATAGAGATTATACACAAGAGGGCTTTCAGTCACAGTTTGGCCATGCTCCACAGATGCGGATGCACTGGCCCAAAATTACGCCGGTTGTCAAATGGCTTTTGATCATCAACTTGGCAGTTTTCTTCGTAGGGGCGCTCTTATTCCAGAGACCCTACATAGTTGTAGTCGGGGATCTCCAGATACCGGTCAACATTCTGGAAAAGTGGTTTTCCGTTTTTCCCCATACCGTTGGGACCATATTTCAGATCTGGCGTCTGGTAACATATCAATTCCTGCACGGTTCCATTGGTCATATTCTGTTTAACATGCTGGGACTTTACTTCCTCGGGCCCACGCTCGAACGCCACTGGCAGAGCAAGAAATTCCTCATTTTCTATTTGGCTTGCGGCGCCGCCGGAGGCCTGTTCTACACACTTCTCACCGTCTGCAACTTCCTGGCGCCAGCGCCCATGGTAGGGGCCTCGGGCGCCATACTCGGCATGCTGGCCGCATGTGCGATCCTCTTCCCGCACTTCGTTGTGTTCATAATGTTCTTTCCCGTCCCGATAAGAGTCGCAGCTATCGGGCTGACCATCATGTACTTCTTCTACGTGATAACAAAGGGGCCCAACGCCGGCGGCCACGCAGCCCACCTGGCGGGCATGGCGGCGGGAGCTGCCTACGTGTTCTCACGATCGTGGCGCGACCAATTCACGACGAAGATTCGGACCTCGCGATGGAAAAAGCAGATGACCTCGCAGCAGGATCTACAGGTGGAACTTGACCGCATTCTCGAAAAGGTGCACAAGTCCGGCCTCCAGAGCCTGACGCCTAAGGAAAAGAAGACTCTCAAGGAAGCCACCAGAGCCGAGCAAATGCGCGGCGGATTTTAGCAGAGAAACGCCGCCACAGACAGAGCTTCTTTCTTGTTTTTGCGCTGAATCTTCAAGATCTCATTGCTGCGCATCCGTCGAAATTGCTGTGAGAAAAGGCGTATTGAAAGTGAAATAGTTATTGCCTGTTTGGCGGGAACATTTATAATACTGCCTCAATCGACGTGAAGGAAATGTTAGAGAACGACCGACAACCAAGTTATCTCTTAGATGATCAGGCGGTGAGACCATGGCAGAAGCGAACAAGAAGAATAGCATGAATTTGATCATAGACGAGGCGTTGTATCCCGATCCACTGAATACTTTCATCTTAAATGCCATCTACGAAGAGGCTACGGATATCCACCTTAACGTCGTCGATGGAGGGATGCTGGTCCTGTTCAGAGTCGACGGTATCGTACACGAGAAACGGCGTTTGTCGCAAAAGGAGGGCCGCAAGCTGCTCAATCAGATAAAGGCTGCCGCCGGCGTGAGCGCATCGAAGTCATTAGCTGCGCCCCAGGAAGGGCAGATGAGATGGCGGGATGATGACCAGCGGGACAAGAACATTCGCGTTACGATTGTGCCGATGGACGGCGAAGAATGCGGCCATCTGCGAATTCTCAGCATGCCCGAAAAAGAGCTGGAAATGGCCAATCTCGGCTTTTCCGCTGAGCATATGAAGAGCATTACCGAATCACTGGATTCGCTCAGCGGCCTGATCCTGGTGGCAGGCATCACTGGCTCGGGAAAGACGACGACTATGTATTCGATGACTTCTTCGCGAGACCTTAGTTCCCTCGTGGCCTTCTCGATAGAAGACCCGGTGGAATTCAGGCTGCCGAACAGCCAGCAGCTTGAGGTCAACGAGGACCACGGCCTGACCATGTATCAGGGCCTGCGCACTATTCTTCGTATGGATCCGGACTTGATCATGGTAGGGGAAATCAGAGACAGGGACTCGGCGATCGTCGCCGCCCGGGCTGCAATGTCGGGCCGCCTCGTGCTGGCTACCATCCACAGCCAGGACGCCGCGGCGGCGGTGGACGCGTTGCACTATCTGGGCGTTCCGTACTACATTATCAGCAGCTCACTGCGCCTGATCGTCGCCCAGAAACTGATCAGGAGGCTTTGCACGGCCTGCGCTAGGGCTCGAGAACCCTATGCGGAAGAAATCGAGGTATTCGAAAGAGCGGGAATTGAGATTCCGACTAAGATTTTCGATCCGGTCGGCTGTGAGCAGTGCAACGGATACGGTTACAAAGGCCGAATCGGAATGTTCGAAACCGCCTTAATCACGCCGGATGCCGCTCACAAGATAGCATCGGGTGTGCACGACGAACAACTGCGACGGCATTTCAGAGACAACGGGGTCGTCCCGCTGGCAATCGACGGCATAACAAAAGTCGCCGATGGAATCACCTCCACGCAGGAACTTTTCCAGAGATGCAATTTCCCCGGCCTGCTTGCCGAAACGCAGTCCGGCATAAGCGAAGAGGCAATAATCTGACCTTACGCGCCGGCGGACAGAAGCTGCGTGTCATTGCACGGGCCGCTTAATACGCCGGTGTTGCCATTTCGCATTTGAGCACCGACATCAGCCAGAGTGCGAATGCCAGCAAAGCCGCCAACCATATCGCGTGTAGATATCCAGCCTTTAGTACCTTCTTTCCGCCCATCATTCAAATCTCCCAATCGCTACTCTATTATACACGGAAAAATCGACAGGCAAGTGGAAAATTTTCAATCTCGAGCGATGGATATCCAATAGTCATTGGTGTTGGCCTTGAATCCCGGTCCGCTACCTGATATCCTTATCGCTTACTGTGCTCGGTGGCGCGACCGGGCTTTTGTGAATCTAAATCTCTCAGTGAATAAGGAGTCCTACAATGTCTATACTTTTTCGCCTGTGCGTATTGCTGACTTTGATCACGGGTCCGGTCATGGTTTATGCCGCGGTGATGTGGTTGTTGATATCGGAGCCGGCGACGGCTGGTGGGCGCGGCAGATGGCCAGGTTTGTGGGTGCCGAGGGCGTCATTCACGCTGGTGAGATTGAGCAGAAGAAAGTCGACGACATGAAGGGCAAGTGCGCCGATTCACCGCAGGTCAAGTCTTACCTTATCCCATTGGATTCAACTGCGCTGCCGGACAATTCGTGCGACCTGGCGTTTCTCTCGAAGACCTATCACCACTTCAACAAAGGGAGCCACGTCGACTACCTGCGTCACCTGCACAAGGTGGTCAAGCCCACGGGCCGGCTCTGCATAATCGAGAGGCATTCGGCAATCCCAGGTGGCACGAGAGCCACAGAGCACGGTTGGTCGCCTGGCTTGTTGATGCAGCAGGCCGAGGAGGCGGGCTGGGTTGGCGTACGTTGCGAGCTGATTAGGGGGACTTATCATTTCATGGCGATATTCGTCCAGAAGGAGCTGTTTCCGCCCGAACCTGAGCGCAGACGCCCGGAAGGCAGAGACAATCAGAATTGAACATCTGTCCGTCCGGGGGGCACTATGTACAGACCGTGGAGTGTCACAATCGCTATCGCGAGTGTTCTGCTCACCGTCTCGTTCGGCTGCAGGAACACATCCAGCAACACCGAGCATGGCGGCGGCAAGACAGAAGAGCCCGGCACGCGTTTTGGAATTGATCAGACCTGTGACGTGGTCCGCAACGCTGTGCGGCTGGTCCTCACATATGACGGCGTATCGGCGGCATTCGCCGGAACCGCTGAGAACGTCAGTGACCGGACCGTACCCGCCGTGCGGGTCGAAGTGCACCTCTCCAATGGCACAGAGTTGGGACCGACACCGCGCAACGACCCCAGAGCCGGCGACAGAGAAGCCGTCGTACTATCAACAGAAGGCCAGAGCTTCGAATGGTGGACAGGCCACGCGGAAGTGGGTGCTGGCGAACATGGCGGCGAGCACGGAGACGGACGCGGCGGCGAACACGCAGGTGAGCACAGCGTCGAGTACAGCTGACGTACCCTATGCTCTACCTGAGAAGTTGGCTAATCCCGAATCATCCCTTCTTGAGGGTTAAACTGACCTCCGTCCTAACGATGGTCTCCAGATTCGGATTGCTCGTGATTGCCTCCATATATTTGGGATCGGCCATCCGGGGGCTAATGTTGTGACCGATTATCAGTCCGCCGGGGCGGATTAGGGGCAGAAGCTTGTCGAGATAATCGACGTAGCCCTCCTTGTCGGCGTCGAGAAAGAGGATGTCGATTGGGTCTTTGAGTGCCGTCACCTTTTCATGAGCATCTCCCTCTACGAGAGTGATGATATCGGCCATTCCCGCTCGCTTGAAGTTCGCACGGGCCGTCGCCGCGCGCTGGGCGTCGATCTCGAAGGTCGTCAGCTTGCCGCCGGTCTTCTGCAGCGCCATGCCGAACCAGATGCCGGAGTAGCCCGTGGATGTCCCTATCTCTATGATATTCTTTGCGTTCATAGACTGAGCCAGAAGGCGGAGCAAGCGCCCGTCCTGAGCCGGCACATTTCTGTATTGCTGACGCGCGCGAATGTCATCAAGAATGCCGAGAATCTTCTTCTCATTTTCGTCCTTCGGAACGGGAGGCTTCTGAAGCTGCGAGTCACCTTGCCCGGCTCCCCTCGCTCTGGGTGGACGCTGAGCGAGCGCATTCGACAGCAGTATTCCCAAAATTCCAATGACACCTGCGGCTACGATGGTTGAGCGGGTGACGTTCTTCATCTTGTGTTTCTCCTTAATTCAAAATATCATTTGCAGTTCGGCAATTCATCCCGTGTTATGACCAGATCGTGATTGTAGATACGCTTTAGATATCCCGGATCATTCTTACGCAGCCATCTACCATGCCAAGTCGTAAACCAGTTCCACATGAATCCGCGTTCTTTCATCACATCTGGATCGGGAATAGCGTCACATTCCGAAAGCGCAACCGGCCTTGTACCGGCAACCGAGCTGACCGTGTCAAAGTTCTTTCGCTGGTCCTGTTGGCCTTCGCGATAGATATCGACGCCAACGACGTCAATGCAGTCCATCGCAGGCAGCCAATCAGTCCGCATTTCTTGTGAGAAGGAATACACCCATATGAGGTTGTTGAGCTTATGATGTTCAGTGTAGTACGCGTAGATGAACGTCCAGAGCCTCTCGGCGTTTTCCTGCCCCTGCATACTCCACCAAAACCATCCGCCGCATATTTCATGCAGGGGACGCCATAGTACCGGGACATTGGCATCTCGCAGTTCTTTGAGCATTTCGGCGGTGACGTCCAGGTCTTTGATCATTGCCTTATGCTCTGGTGTTCCTTCCTTGAAGGCTGCTTCGATGTCGAACTTGACCTTTGTGCCAGGATAAGTATTCATAGATTCCAGCGGATTTGCCCAGTGCCAGCAAACAGCTATCAGGCCGCCTGCCTTCCAATAGGCGATCGCGTCGGTGACCAGTTGTTTCTGCACGGAGGTATAATCTTCGTGGTACTTGCGGGCGAATATTCCTGCCTCAAATTCGATCAACGCAGGGTACTTGCCGGTAGTTTCAGCGATATAGCCAAGGTCCCGGTCCTTGAGCCTGCCGTACATGACGTGGTGCCCGGCGAGCATCTTGTTGCCCTGGATGGTTTTCAGATAGTCCAGCACCTTGCGTGCCTCGGCACTGGCCTGTTGATTTGCCGGTTCGATGTTGTTTTGGGCCGGACAACAGATAAAGAAACCTGACAATAAGAGAATAAGCAAAGATGTCACGGTCATGGCACAAATCTCTTGGCCGGTATTCAAATAGCGGGGGTCTGTTGAGTGCATCGCGGGCTCCATCCTCCGGTGAATCCGTTATTTCAGTCGCCCCAACTGAACGGTCTCTTTCCTTCGAGCAAGGTCTTCATTCGCTGTCTGACGTTCTCGGCTTTGACTTCGTCCTTCCGGGCCTCTGCGATCTCGGCTCTGCTTTTCTTGATCCAATTCTGAAGTTCTTCCAGCCGTTTTATCAGCCGTGCGTATGCGATCACCTTTCGTTCCACAATCAGGTCGTATCTGTCGTCGAGAACGTCCTGCAACTCCGCGATCAGCTTTTTCTTCTCGTCTTCTTTCTTGGTTGTCTTGATCTTGGCGGTTAGTTCATCGCGTCTTTCCTGAAGTCGCAGATCCTCCTTGAGGATCACAGCCAGTTCGGGATTCCTGCGCTCGGCCTCGCGAATAGGATCATACTTCTCCCGCATCGCACCGTATTTCTTCTCATAAAGATCGGGATCTCTACCCTTCAGCCTCGCTAACTCCCGGGCGTCTCTGCGGTAGTTCTTTTCCAGCCAGTCCAGAAAGTCGACGCGTCTTTGCTGGCGGAATCTTTCATACCGCTCCCGTAAGATCTTCTGGTATTCCTCACCACCGAGTTGTCTTAATTCTTCGTTGAATTGTTCCGGGTCCCGTCCTTGCAGTTTCACCAGCTCGGTCGCTTTTTCCGGATCATCTTTCTTCAAGCTCTCCAAGATACGACCGATCTCTTCCTTCGTCAATTCGATCCGCCAGCGCCGGGGCCTTCGCCCCCTCTGCTGATCCTCGGTTTCGAAGAAACTCTTGTCCTCTTGCTTACCCTCATCGGCTTGACAGGGCAAAGCGGACACGGTTACCACCGCTGCCATCGCCAGAAACAAAATGGTGCCACAACGTTTCCTCATCGGTGCTATTCCTTCCAGAAATCGCTGCTAACAACTATAAGTTCTATCTCCAATTCCTCAATGGTCCTGTCGCTATCACCGGTATCACGGCCCGATTCCAGGGTCATCACCTCGTTTTCAATTTGCTCAATCTCAGCAGCCAGAGCCGCAAGATTTTCATCATCGGCCTCGATATCGTTGCTCTCCCAGATCGCCGTTGGGATCAGCGAAGCCACCTCCAGCCGTCCGGGCGCGGGCTTGCCGTCATTGAGTATTGTTACGACTAGCCCGGCTATAACAACAATCGCCGCGGCGACAGCGACCCTCTTGTACGTCCTCTGCCTGGCGAGTTGCACTCTCCTGGCCGGCAACCGCATGGCAATTTCCGCCTTGATGTTGGCTATGAGCATGTCATCGGGCTCAGGTGCAGGATTGTCGCGAAAGATCCGCTCGGCTTCTTGAAGATCTTTGAGGCAACTGTCAACCTGCTCGGCGTCGAAGAATTTGCCGAACAATTCGCCCAAGTTTTCCCGGTTTCGATCTTCCATACCATTACCCTTCCATCAAAAGTCGCAGTTTCTTCAACCCCCTGTGCATCTTCGCCAATGTAGTCCCGATCGGCTCCGATCGCACCTGCGCTATTTCCTTGAAGCTCAACTGTGAATAGAAACGCAGCGTTATCAACTCCTTCGTATCTCTATCCAGTCTTCCAAGCTGTTTCTGCAGTCTGTCAATCTGCTCGCCGTCGGACTGCCTGAACTCTATAACCTCCGATTCGAGCAGTGTTTTCTGGGTCTCGAGCAGCTTCTTGCGACGTTGTTTGCTCCTTAAGTGGTCATGAAATATGTTGGAAGCTATTTTGAAGAGCCAGCCTTCGAAAGAGCCCCCTTTGTACGAGCCGATCTTTTCCACGAACTTGACAAATAGCTCACTTAGCAACTCGTCACTGATGTCGTTATTGCCAGTCAAGCGATAGAAATAGCCATAACAGCGACCTGAATACCTGTCGACGACCTGTGAGAAGCACTGAGCCTCGCCTTGCTTGCAGCCAGCTATTATTCCAGCTAAGTCATCGCTCTTTGCCATATTCAAGCGTTTTCTTCACCATTACAGACGCAAACCAGCGGGGGTTTATTGCATGAATCCGAAAAAACGATCTGTCGAACCATCCCTGGTCCTCAAATGCTGCCGTCGACTGTAGGCCGAATCAGAAAACAATGCCCTGACATGCCTTGTGGTTTATATTATCGGCCCTTCTGGGGCCTTGGGACCGTTAAGTAGGCGTCTCAGAATCCTTCTGCCTGCAACTCATCCTCGTCCTCATCGGCCGCGTCGAGCTTCCAGCTCTCGGTCTCGTCAAGCTCGTTGATCTCTCTCTGCATATACCTGATGATCTTGTCCTGCAGCGGGGCCAGCTTCTGCTGCCAGTTGAGCACGCTTTGCTGGCTTGCCAGCAGCATATCCAGGCGTATCAACTGCCATTTGGCGATGCACTCGGGCTCCTTGATGTTCGCGAACGGGTCGCACGCGAAGTTCCTTCTGCCGTCTGCCTCAACCCGGCAGAACTCGCAGTCTTTGCACTGAATCATGTCTTGACCTCCTATCTGAATCGCCGGCAGGCCCACAAATCCACCGCGCACAATTCGGCTTTTGTAGCCTGCTGATTGCCGAACTGCCGCCGCGGATATCCGGATATTATTTTTCCCTTTACAACAGCTTTATGGTAACATACATTATGCGGACTTGAAAGCTCTTTGCGATAAAGTTTTTTTGATAGTTTGTGGAGAAATGCATGGCAAAACCCAGACGTAGACGAAAAGTGGGCAGCAAGAAGAGACGCGCCCGCTGGAAGATTCGCCATAAAATAAGCTGATTGCTAGCGATGTGTCGTGCGTATTGAGTAGCGTGCCAAAAGTGCGCGATGCGCAACGCGATATACGCAACACGACAAATGAAGCACTTCAATGTCATCCTCAAGCCCGACGGCAAGCAAGTTTCAATCCACGAAGGAGCCACCCTTCTAGATGCCGCAGCTCAGGCCGGAATCATCCTGAACACAGTCTGCGGCGGCCGGGGCACATGCGGCAAGTGCCTCGCATACCTCGAGCCCGACGCCACGCAGGTCCTCGCCTGCCAGTGCCGTATCGGCAGCGACCTGACGGCAACAATTCCGCCCGAGTCCAGATTCTTCGAGCAGCGGATCCTAACCGAAGGTCTGGACGGCCGGCACGAGATCCAGCCCGATATCTACCGAGATTATTCACAGGCCGAGGCGATATGCGGTCTGGCTGTTGATCTCGGCACCACCACCGTTGTCGCCAAACTGATCGACATGAGGACAGGCCGGGGCTTGGCCACAGAAGCCGCCCTCAACCCCCAAACTCGATTCGGCGATGACGTCGTCAGCAGAATCGCATATGCCGAGACCGGCGAAAAGGCCGCCGATCTGCACAAGGCTGTGGTAGGCTGCATCAACGATCTGACCGGAAAACTCTGCCGGACGGCGGCCGTCAGCTCCAAGGACATATACGAAGCGTGTATCGTGGGCAACACCACCATGAGTCATATCTTCCTCGAACTACCCGTGGCCCAACTGGGCCGGGCGCCGTATGAGGCTTTCTCGCTCGAGGCCCACGATCTATCGGCAGGAGATTCGCCTCTGCAGATCAACTCGGCGGGCAACATCCACACAGTCGAGAACATCGCGGGCTTCGTTGGCTCCGACACGGTCGCCGTGGTGCTCGCGACCGGCATGGATTGCGCAGAAGAGACAACGCTCATCGTCGACGTCGGCACGAATGGCGAAATCGTGCTCGGAGCCAAAGACAAACTCTACGCCGCAAGCTGTGCGGCAGGCCCGGCCTTTGAAGGGGCACGAATAACCTGTGGCAGCAGGGCGGCAGACGGTGCGATAGAGGCGGTTGTCGCAATCGGCGATGAAATAGATTTGGACGTAATCGGAAACTCCGCGCCTCGCTCGATATGCGGCTCCGGTCTGATCGACGCCCTGGCGGTCCTGCTTGACTTGGGCATCATCGACCGAACCGGGCGTTTCACGGAGCGGCTCGAACTCAAGGAAAAGCTGCCGGACCCCATTTTTTCGCGAATAATCGAATATCAAGGCCAACCGGCCTTTTCCCTGGCCGCAGCCGAAAATGCAAATGAGCGGCCGGTCTTCCTCTCACAAAAAGACATCCGTGAAAGCCAGCTTGCAAAAGCCGCCATCCGCGCTGGAATAAGACTCTTGCAGCAGAAGATGGGCATCGAGGATCGCGACATCGAGCGAATACTCCTGGCCGGCGCGTTCGGCAATTACATCAACCCTCGCAGTGCCCTGCGGATAGGCCTACTGCCCGAAGTTGGCGCCGAGAGAATCCATTTCGTGGGCAACGCGGCCTCGGCAGGCGCACAGATGATACTCGTCTGCCGCCGCAGCCGGAATCAGGCAGGCGAATTGGCACGTAAAATCGAATACGTCGAAACCGCCCACCAGGGCAGCTTTCAGGACGTCTTCGCCGACTCCCTGCTCTTTTAGGCTCTTTCTGAAGATTCCGTCGTCGGCGCGAGAGCGAGCGGTTTTTCGCCTGGCAAAGCTTGTCCCGAGCGGCGCCGATGGAACTGAAGCAGGCGATATAGCTTTTATCGTCGATGGAACTCCCGATGTACATCGGGACAGTCAGACGGACAGCAGCAGCAGTCTTTA
Organism: Phycisphaerae bacterium SG8_4; assembly: GCA_001303465.1. Taxonomy (GTDB): domain Bacteria; phylum Planctomycetota; class Phycisphaerae; order Sedimentisphaerales; family Anaerobacaceae; genus SG8-4. The sequence continues at coordinate 1,004 of LJTR01000130.1, read as the reverse complement.
TCCGACAGTGGCTGCGGCAGCAGCATGAGACAGCTAAAGAAAACAAGCCGCTCGAAGCCAGATCGAGTTTTCAGGAAGATCCTGGGGCGACGTAACTGAGAAGATCACGCCTGTTTGTTCTTTGTTCCTGCATAGAGTTCGTACTTGAGCAGCCGACACTCGATATTGCCATTGTAGAACACCAGCCGTCTGCTCGTGCGAAGTGACACCACCTTGGAAAGTGCCGGGTTGCCCGTGAAGATGTAGCCTGTATAGCCGGCACATTTCTGCTTGAAGAAATCGCCGATGCGTTTGTAGGTCTTCTTCAGTTTCTGCATTTGCCCCATCCTCAGGCCGTATTCGGGATTGATTACTATGGTACCGTTGCCCGGCGGAATGACGGTCGCGGCGAAATCGCAGACGTCGAAATCGATCAGATGTGAGACGCCCGCGGTCATCGCGTTTTTGCGTGCCGCCTCGATGGCTTGAGGATCAATATCGGTGGCGATAATCCGGGCCGGCTTGAGGGCCGCTTTGCCGCCCCGCGTCTTGCTCTGCTTGAGTGCTTCATTGCGCATCTGCTGCCACGCGGCCTTGTCGAAGTATTTCATGTGCATAAAGCCGTAGTTATTTCGCAACAAACCGGGGGCCCGCCTGCCTGCGATCAATGCCGCCTCTATCGCCAACGTCCCGCTGCCGCACATCGGGCAAACCAGCGGCTCGGTGCCGTCGTAGCCGGTCGCCATGATGATCGCCGCGGCCAGTGACTCGCGCAGCGGGGCTGTATGAGGCATCTTGCGGTAGCCCCGATCCGAGAGCTTGAGCCCGGAAGTGTTCAAATATAGCCGGCAGAGATCGTCCTTCCAATACAACTGGACGACGACCTTGTTCCTGTCTTTGCCCGAATCCGGACGCAACCCTGTCTGCCTTACGATGCGGTCGACGATGGCGTCCTTGACCTTCAAACCTGCGAACATGGAATTGTCGACATGCCCGGTATTGACCCGGCTGACCACACTGAGGTA
>LJTR01000187.1 GCA_001303465.1 Phycisphaerae bacterium SG8_4 | reverse complement strand
AAAGGAAACTGGGTGGTCGCCTCAGCGCGGTGACGATCGCTGCCGGCAAGCTGTTCGTAGCCTCCGTTGACACGCACCGGCTGCATGCGCTGGATGCCAAGACGGGGCGTCCAGTCTGGTCTTATACCACGGGCGGACGGGTCGACTCACCGCCCACCTACTACAGTGGGCTCGTCCTCTTTGGCTCGGCCGACGGTTACGTCTACGCACTGCGTGCTGACGATGGAGTCCTCGCCTGGCGATTCCGCGCCGCCCCGCTCGATCGCCGGATGATGGCGTGGGAGCAGCTCGAATCGGCCTGGCGCGTCCACGGCAGCGTGCTGGTCCATGACGGCGTGCTTTATTGCACCGCCGGGCGAAACATGTACATCGACGGAGGTGTCCGTCTGATACGTCTCGACCCGATCAGCGGCGAGCTTCTTGGCGAGACGGTCATGAACGACACCGATCCCGAAACGGGCCAGGACATGCATCTGGCGTACCTCAAGAAGACCCAGGGCAACAACATGCCCGTGGCCCACTCGGATATCCTGTCGTGTGACGGCAAGAATCTGTGGATGAGGTCGCAGAAGATTACGCTCGACGGCAAGCGACTTGAAATCAGGTTGATGCCGGTGACACAGCAGGAGCCCGAAGATTTTCACATCTTCTGCCAGAACGGCTTTCTCGATGATTCCTACTTCTTCCGTTCTTACTGGACCTACGGACGCCGCGTCACGGGTGGTTACAGCGGATGGCCCAGAGCGGGACGTCTTGTGCCTTCTGGCCGCATTCTCTGTGTCGACGAGGACAGAGTCTACGGTTTCGGCCGCAAACCTGAGTACATGGTCAATGCGTCGGTCCTGGAGCATCACCTCTTTGCTGCCGACAAGGCAGTGACAGAAGGGGATATCGCCCGTATCGCCAAAGTCGAGCGGGCCATGGACCAGCGATCGAAATACAGGAACGCCAGTGCGTCCGACTGGAAGCTGCGGTACTTCTTCCCGGCCAAAGATCAGACGGCTGCGAATTTTCAGTGGAGGCTGGATCAACCGTCGATTATCGCCCGCGCGATGACGGTCGCCGGTGACAGGCTCTTTGTGTCCGGTCCTCCTGATCTGGTTGACGAGCGGCAGGCCTTCCACAATCCGGACGATCCAGTTATCAAGGCCAAGCTGCAGCGCCAAGCCGAAGCATACGCAGGGCACGGTGGCGGGCAGCTTTGGGTAATGAGTAAAGCCGACGGCAACATGGTAAGCCGCTACGCACTGGAGACCATTCCCGTTTTCGACGGAATGGCTGCTGCTGGAGACAGTCTCTACGTTGCCACTGCGGATGGACAAGTCATCTGCTTGTCCGGTGCAGGAAAGTCACCGCTTCGCAGGATCGACGACGAGCCCATCCGAAACGCCTGGGACAAACCCGAGGATCCGAGCTATCTGTTGCCGATTGGCAGCGCGACAAAACAGAAACGTCGCTGATACCGAGTTTACCGCTGGATAGGTATGGCAAAAGTGTAGGCCCACCGGCAGGGCAGCATATCGGCAGTGATCTGCGAAACGTCGATTGTCATCGTTGTGCCGTCAGCCTGCCAGGGGACTGTGTGGTCGACGCCCAGCATCTTCACGACTGTGTTTCTTTTGGGGCTGACGTCTCGCAAGACGAGCTTTCTGCCGGGCCATCCCGGCGTGGTCGCATACAGCACGCCCGGCTTGGTCGTAAAGAACGCCTCGATTACGGCCTTGCCCTCGGTGGGCTTGCCAATGCTCTCCATGAGCTTGTAGTCGGACATATACTCTTTGTACTGCTGGTCACGCTTCTTGCCCTGGCTCCACTGGCACGGCTTCTTCCAGGTCGTGGTGCCATAAATGGCCTCGCCGTTGACCTTGAGCCAGCTGCCCATCTCGACAAGGCGAGACTGCATTATTTCCGGTATGCGCCCGTCGCCGGTCGGGCCGATGTCGAGAAGAAGATTTCCGCCCCGGCTGACGAGGTCGACGAGCATCAGCACCAGTTCCTGAGTGGTTCGATAGTTGCTCAGTGGCTCGTTTCGATTGTATCCGAACGAAAAACCTATGCCGCGGCACTCCTCCCACGGGTGGCTGCTGTCGGCGAGTCCTGCGCCGTATTCGGTTGTATAGTAGCCCCCGTGTTTGTGGCGGATTCCTTTACCCCAGCGGTCGTTGATGACCAGGTCCTCTTTACAGGGAGACTCGTTGAATAGCCATGCGAGCAGCTCGGGCGATTTCCAGTCCTTATCCGGCATGTCCCATTCACCGTCGCTGAAAATGATGGACGGTTTGTACCGCGTGACAACGTCCTTGAATTGGGGCCACATATGCTCATCGACAAAACGCTCTCTGTCGATCTTCCAGAGCGGGTTGAACCACTCGTACAGCGAATAGTAGAATCCCATCTTCAGACCCGCCTCGCGCACGGATTGGGTGAGGTCTCCGAGTAAATCGCGTTTCGGACCGGTATCGACGCTGTTCCAGAGCCTGCCCCACGTCCTGTTGGCGTCCTTGCTGGGCCAGAGGCAGAAACCGTCGTGATGCTTGGAAGTCAGCACGACGTACTTGGCGCCCGAGCGGGCGAAGATATCCGCCCATTCGTCGGGATCGAACAATTCGCAGGTGAACATGGGGGCAAACGCATGATACTGAAAATCTTCGCCGTAATTCTTTTTGTGGAATTTGCCCCACTCGTTGTCCTCCAGTGAACCATCGTCTTTAAATGTGCGTCTCCAGTACCATTCCGAGTAGGCCTTCTCTGTGCCCCAGGAGGGGACCGAATAAATGCCCCAGTGGATAAATATTCCGAACTTGGCGTCGGTATACCATTTCGGCGTGGGCCTGCTGTCAAGCGACTCCCAGTTTGCATCGTATTTACCTTGCGCCCGGGAGCTGGCGGCAATAAGCAGCAGGGCGGCTGTCAGAAACCAGCAAGTGATCGTCTGCGTACCTTTCATTGTTTCTCCTTGTCAGAGCATTTTCATTCTTGTCCGTTGGACTTTTCCTGTTTTCGGACAGAATACCACCTTGCACTGAGGATTTCAACTTTGCCTACCAGAACTGCTGGAGCGACTAATCGAATGAAGCGGCGACAGGTTTTCTTTTCTTGACCCGTTTGAACACAACATCCCCTCCGTCGGGCTGCAAAGGCATTGACAGACTGCTAAGTGCTCCGTCGTCGTCGAGATGGAAGCGGACCTGCAAAACGGGGAAATAGAAATCAGATGTCTTGCCTTTGAAGAGATCGAAGTGAAAGTGCTCCAACTCGCAGCGCAATCCCGAAGGCAATTCTATTGTCAGTTTATCATTTATGTTTCTTACCTTGATACTGTCGAAAACGCGGTGTTCATATGTGCCTGCATATCGGGCCAGCGGCAAGGAAGGAGTCGTACCCGGTATAGCCTCACCTTTGTCGTGTGCCGCCGCGAGCGCTTTTAGGGCATCCGCGTAAGCTTTTTTGAAATCGGTGTTCCAGTCACGCTCCTCCAGACCAAGAAGGCGGTCATAGACGTTTCGCTCAATGACAAAGAACATGAAGTTGGTCGAGTTCAGGAGAATTACAACACCTGTCTTATCCTCGGGCATGAAGCTGACAAGTGCGGAGAAACCGTCTACGTTGCCGCCGTGGTGAATCACTCGATGGCCGCGGTAATCCGAGATGAACCATCCCATGCCGTACAGTTTGAGATGCTTTAGATATCCACACATTGGAGTCCTGATCACCATCTGGGGATTGTGCATCTCGGCGAGGCTCGCTCGTGAGATTAGCTGTTTGTCGCCGACCTTGCCGCAGTTTAGATTGAACAGCAGCCATTTGGTCATCTCTTCGAGATTTGAATTGATCGAGCCGGCCGGGCCGATCGAATCAGTGCTGCGGAACGGGACTCTCGCCGGCTTGCCGTCAAGCGCCATATAAGGCTGGGCAAAATCATCAGCCTTTTTCAAGTCGGCGACACTGAAGTTGCTGCGCTCCATGCCAAGAGGTTTGAAGATGTGTTCAGCCACGAACTCCTCCCAGGAGCTGCCGCCTAGGCGTTCGACGAGAATGCCGGCGGCTGTGTACATCAAGTTGTTGTACTGGAATACACTGCGCAGGTCCGAAGTCGGCTCGAGGTAGCGCAGACGGCGGTAGCATTCATATCGGTCCATCGCTGACAGAAGTGTCAGGGAAGTCTGCGGCGGCACACCGGTTCGGTGACAGAGAAGATCGCGAGGCGTTACGTTAAGTGTCGCGTACTCGTCGTAGAGTCGAAAGTCGCCCATGTATTCGATCACCGGCGTATCCAGATCGAGCTTGCCCGCATCTGCGAGCATTCCAATCGCCATAGCGGTGAAGGACTTCGTTGCCGATCCGATGGGAAACAGTGTTCGACAAGTAACCGGTAGCTTCCCTTCTGTATCTCGATATCCGAAACTTCTCATGTAAACAACTTCACCGTCTCTGACGACTGCCACGGCCAGGCCCGGAACAGCCCATTGTGACATCAACTGCTCGGCGAATTCTGAAAAACCTTCAAACGGGGCACTCGCGGGCCTTCCTTGAGTGTGTGCTCTGGCTGTCGTCAGCAAAGCACAGATTGAGAGAATTGCGATGGTTTTTTGCTGTTTCATTTTTCTGCTCCCACAAATTACCTTTGTCAAAACTGAATGCCGGCTGATCAGTGTCTATTCCAGCGGGCCATCCCCGGAACCGTCCATTACATCCCGCCACACGTTGCTGAGCAGGATGTTCTTTATTTTGTCAACGTAGCTGCGACTGGCCGCTTCGTCGATCAGGGCTACCTGCACTTCAAGACCGAGAAGCAGGGCGTTGACGAAGCCAACAAAGGCATAAGGATCGAATTCGGCCTTGAACTCGCCCTTCTCCGCACCCTGCTCAACGAATTGAGCCACGATCGTCCGGACGTACTCATATTGCGAGATAAAGAGTTTCCTGAAGTTCTCCCTTTTGAGCGCCTCAGACCAGGACCTGAGATCCGCGCGCATGGCTTTTCTGAGCTCCTCAAAGGGACAGCTCTCAAGAAAGAGGCTGAAAAGTTCATTTATTGCCTCCCTGGCGGTCTCTTTCTGGCGGATCTTGTCCGCAATCCGTTTCTTGTTTTCCATGCTGCAGGAGTGGATCGCCTCCAGAAGTTCATCCTTGCCTTTGAAGTAACTGTAGATAATGCCGGTACTTAGGCTCATACGGTCTGCGATATCCCGGATAGTTGTTTCTTGATATCCTTTCTCGGCAAAGCATTCCCATGCGGCTGTGAGTATCTGCTGCTTTCTGAAGTCGCTGTGCTCTTGTGGCATTTTCGGGGCCATAGTAGTTGCTCCACTAAATATCATGTTCGTTCATTACAATGAACACGTGCTCATTTATATGAATATACGTTCAGTTTTGTTCGATGTCGAGAAGAAAATTTCACTTTTTTCACTTTTTTCACTTTTTTTACTCGTCGGCCTGACGTGGAGCCCTTGGGTCTTTTTGTGCCTGGCTGCAGGTTTTAGGCAGATGTGGTGACGATACGCGGTTTGACTGGACGATGAATGTTCTGTATTCTTTGGCGCAGACTCTGTGGTCATTCCGGCTCCAGGCGATAATCGCCGGGGCCGACCGAAACAGGAGAAAAAGAACATGAAGAAGTACGTGGCGTTTATAATATTGGCTGCCTTTTTTGCAACAGCCCTGACCGGCTGCAAAAAGGGTGGGTGAGGCTCTGCCCGGAACCGTGCGCATGTTGCGCACTTCGAGCAGAAACACAAGGCAATGATGCTGGAAGTTCCAGTGAATAATGCCCAGTACAATGTGGGCAGTACGCTCAGTATTGTTTGGGACCGAATTGAGGTTTCCGATGGGCCAAGTAAGGTGATCAACAAGCGCGAAGATTTGGAGGTAGATCATGCAGATGAACTCACGCAAGAGACCTGATAATGCCAGGGTCAACAAAGATGCAATGGATCGTCGCGACATGCTCCGGACCGCCGGTGCGGTGGCGGTTGCGGCAACAGCCTTTCCAATGCAATGGGTCTCGGCCGGCGAGAAGAAAAAACAGAAGGTTCTCTATTTCTCGCGATCGGCCGGCTTTGAGCACGGTGCCGTCAAAGTCATAGACGGCCGGCCCAGCATCTCCGACAGAATCCTCACCGAGTTGGGCAAACGCCACGGTTTCGAGGTCATATGCACCAAAGACGGCCGGGTCTTCGATGGTGATCTCGATCAATATGATGCCATCGCCTTTTACACCAGCGGCGATCTGACAAAGCCCAACAAGGCGCAGACTCCGCCGATGTCACCCGAGGGAAAGAAGCGGTTTCTGCGGGCCATTGCAGAAGGCAAGGGTTTCGTCGGCCTGCACGCGGCAACCGACTCGTTCCGCACCGAAGGGCCACAATACGAGAACCAGACCGAGGTCGATCCCTATATCACCATGCTTGGCGGTGAGTTCATCGTGCACGGCGCCCAGCAGGAAGCCACAATACGGGCCGCTTCGCGCAGGTTCCCGGGGGTTAAGCAGTTTGGCCGGGTCCAGAAGCTCGAGGAAGAATGGTACGCGCTCAAGAATTTTGGCAAAGACCTGCATGTGATTCTCATAGAGGATAACGAAGGCATGGAAGGTGAGTGCTATCAGCGCCCGCCGTTCCCGATGACCTGGGCTCGCATGCACGACAAGGGCCGGGTCTTCTACACGTCGTTTGGCCACCGCGACGACATCTGGACCAATCCCGACGTCCAGGGCATTATCGCCGGCGGCCTGGCATGGGCCATGGGCAATGTCAAGGTCAACGTCAGACCCAACATAGACAAAGTCACGCCGAAGGCCAGCCTGCTGAAATACTAGAGAGGGCTTGTACCCGGACGAACCGAAAACGTACCTGAAGATCTGCTGTGTGTTGATCTGCTGCGAGACGGCGGCAAGGTAGTGACAATTGCCTCAACTTGACTCGTTCGGATTCTTGCGCCGCCGGAAAAGGTAGGTGCCCGCCGCGGCGATCAGACCGGCCAGCAGGCCGAAGAGGGCATACGACGTCGGACGAAGCAGGACCGCAGCGCTGCCGAATATATCGTGGGGGGCGATACCAACCGGAACGAGCAGCCTCTTTGCGTAACAGATAAGATTCGCCAGCATCGCGGCCAACGCAACCGCAATGATTGTATGTGAAGCCGAAGCCTTGCGGTTTTCCAGCCTGAGGATGCAGGCGTCGACCAGAGCCCCGGCGGCGCCGACAAGGGGCAGGCCCAGCAGGCCGCCGGCCAGATTGCCGCCCGAGCCCAGTGAGACGAAGGCCGCGGTGAAGGCCCCGGCTGTCGTGCCGATTCTGCATCGGCCCAGCAGGCGGGCTGCAATGACAGGAGTCATCCATATTATTGCCTTGTGACCGGGCAGGCCGAGGCCGAGCTTGAGGAATGCCGCCGCACAGCCGGCGATAGCGCCGACGCTCAAGGAGATGGCCAGACCTCTTATGCCGTCGGGACCAAGAACCATCTCAGCCGGGGCTGTTGCCTTTTCTATCGACAGGTATCCACGCATCTTCTTTCTCACTCCATTGAACGGGCAAAACGGCCTGGCCGCCGATCAGCCTCGGGCGCACCCAGTCGCGCGTTTCATAGCGATCGTTCGAGCCGGGCGCTCGCTGGCAATGGCAATGTTCTAAACGCACGCCGATTCTATCAAAGGCCTCGGCGTCGACGCAACCGGAAAGTTCGCGAAGTCCGGGTAAATCTATGAAACGGCCATTGTCGCCCGATGCCCGCAGCCCAACAGATCCGAGTGCTCCGATGACGCCCAGGCACGTTCCGCCCAGCCCGCAGAGCGCGATTGACGCCTGCCTGGCCCGGTCGAAGGCCTCGATCATTGTCACGACCTGGCGGGTGGCGCGATCGGCGAATTCGACAACGAAATCTGGTAAATCAGAAGCGCCCGCAATGCAGACGCCGGGGTCGGATCCGTCCGCGCGGCTGCGGGCGACAAAGTCGTATATGAAATCCCGATTCTTCAGTCCGTCTTCGGATTCGACTGCGATGCAGGCGCCGCTGTTATGTGACGTATACGCGATTGCGGGGTCAAGGAGGAATTGGTGTCTTGTCACGCCCAGAGGATTGAGGCCACGCCGGGCGCATTCGGCCAGAAGTCCCCGGGCCAGCCTGCCTGTGCCGGGGCTGGTTTCGTTGTCCGTGTCGTCTATGCCGATGAGGAATGTTGTCATTGCGTCGCCTATCTGAATTCTGACCTCGGGCTTTCCTTAACCATCTGGGCCGTGGCGCCGAGTGTGACGTAGTTGACTCCCTTCTTGTAGTACTGATGGGCCGTGGGGACATTGCTGAACCAACTGTCGCTGGCGAGCCATGTGTCGGCAGGCATTGTGTCGGTGAGAATGCGGGGCCACCGGACCGTCTTGCGCAGAAAGTTGCTGAGATGGCGGTCGGTGGGTCGCTCGGTGAAACTATAATAGAAGTA
>LJTR01000186.1 GCA_001303465.1 Phycisphaerae bacterium SG8_4 | reverse complement strand
CCGATCTTAGACGTGATCGGAACAACAAAATGTTCCGCCATTTCGGGGCTGACCAGGCAGGATGAACACTCGCCAACGTGTACGCCCGTTACTGGCAAGTCGGCAATTTGTGAAAAGTGCCGGCAAAGGACAACATAGGCGTCTGCGATCCATTGCATGATGTCTCGAGATCGTTGCGGTTCGGACACCATGTCCATGAAGATTGCTTCACCGAAGAACTTCTGGGCCGAGGTCAGAACGCCGTGGATAGTGGCTCGCCCGGAGACGTCCCAGAAGAACGGCGGGATGGGCCAGAGCGTCTCATGCGCATTGCGAATCTGCTCGTCGAAAAGCCGGATCAGCGGATTCTCGATTAGGCTCTCGTGAGATGGTAATTCCGATAGCGTTCTGCCCGAGAGGCATCGCGGCGTGATGTCGGCGTCATGGTTTGGGTCCGGCACAAAGTCCGCGCCCAGTAACATACCCAAAATCATGTTCGGCTGAATACCCCCGATCAGAATCTGATTCTTATCCCAATAGTCGATCTGTCCGAGGTTGGATTCCGAATAGAACAACCGAATGCCGGAAAAACGTTCGGCGGCGTAGTCATTGCATCGGCAATCGACTGCATAGCGTCTTTGCGGATTCAGGTAATAGTCGCGGTCAAACGCCACACCGATCGCCTCAGCCATCCATGCCTTTGAAAGTGTCCCGCAGATAGTAATCATCTCGCCTTCACTCAAGAGGGTAGTCGTTAGGTTATATCGTACTGATCGGGACCGGTTTGCCCGACTGTGCCGAGATATCCGCCGCAAAGCACACAGCCTGAGTCTTCGCTGCGTCGTCGAGATCCGGAAACGGTCTCTTGTCGTCGATTATGCAATCGAGCAAATGTGAGACTTCACCCTGGAAGGGATGATGCGCAACGTCGCCGCTGTCCGGCAGGATGCAGGGGATTTTCATGAAGTCATTCTGGCCCGGAAAGAGTTTGGGCGCAAATATCTGATCGTTGCGCACGGTCCCCTCGGTTCCGTACACCGAAATGTTGAACCTGTACGGCATCTGTGCGTCAAAGGTTGTAGTGCTGCGCCCGATCTTGCCGTCCTCGAATTTCACGTTAACAGAGATCGTACCCGGGTATTCCAGCGGGTTGTCGGTCTTGACCTGGTATGCGCTGACCTGCTCGGCCTCGCTTCGAGCGAACCAGCGCAGTGCATCTATCGCGTGGCACCCGCCGGTAAGGATCGCCGTTCCGCTTTGTTCGGCGCTGGCGTACCATTTCTCCTGCTCCGTCATCCATATGCGGTGCAGGTAATCGACCTCCACCATGAATATCTCACCAAAAACCCCCTCGTCAATCAGCCGGTCGATCGTCATCAGCAGAGGATTCCAGTGCAGCACGAAACTCACGAGCGATTTGACGCCTGTTTTTCGAGCGGCCTGCTGCTGCTTTCGCACGTCCTCCATCGTCAGCGCGACCGGTTTTTCGACTATGACGTGCTTGCCCGCCTCAGCGGCCGCGACCGCGTATTTTGTGTGCATATTGTGCGGCGTACTGATCACCACGATGTCAATATCGTCCTGTTTGAGCATGATATCTGCTTCGGTCTCGATACTGCACCTAAGGTCGTACCTGTCCCGGTACCTCTCGGCGTTTGCGCGGTTGCGGCTTACAAGTCCGCGGATTTGTGAACGCTCGTCTTTCTCAAACGCCTTTACGTACTCTTCTGCAACCCAACCACAACCTATTATGCCCGCACCAAGTTTTTTCATCTTTCGACTCCTTATATTGGTGGTTACACCCTTCAGGGTGGTAATTTCCCGCGAGTAAGATCATGCATTCCTAAGGTAAAGGTACTTACCCGCGCACAGACGCGAATCTGCAATCTGGAACACTTTACAATGCGCCTCGTCATGTATAGAAGCCTGCATATCGTTCCATAGCATCGGCCACTGCCCTGGCATTTTCCAGCGGAACGCCGGGATAGAGCCCGTAGATCATCATCAGGCCGCCCTGCCGACTGCCGAGGACCTCAACCTCTTGGCGAACAAGACCGTCAATCTGCTCAGGCGCAGCGAATCGCGTTATCTGCTGGCGGTCTATGTCAATATCAATACAGACTCTGCCCTTGAGATTCGCAGCTATCCAGTCAATGCCGTTGACGAGGTCTTGGAGATTGAGAGCATCGACTCCGCTTATAGTAATATCGGCAACCAGATCACGAATGTCACCGTCCGAGTGCATGTGCACCAGACAGCCGGCCTCACGCGCCGGCGCCATCAGGTGTTCGTACATCGGCTTTATATAGCTGCGGAAGTTGTCAGGCGAAAGCATGGGCCCGGACTGCATCCCAAGATCTTCCGGATAGCGCATCATCGCAACGCCGCAATCGAGGTAGCGCCGGACAATCTCTGCATTGAAGGTTTCGACCATCTCAATCAGTCGCCGCAGCCTGGGTTCGCTATCCGCCATATCCAGCAGGAGATTCTCGTATCCCCGGATGTAGCTGAGCCGCTGGAACGCATGACCATGCTCGAGGCTGCCGGTGTAGTGCTTTCCATCGGCTTTGGCTGTGACGACTCGATCTCTGACGGCGGCCCAGTCAATACTCAGCACGCCATTTGTCAGATCCGGGTCCGGCCCAACAAAACCTTCAAAATCACTCCAGTCCGCCAAAGGGTGGCCCGTGACAGCGCCTGTGATGCCGTCATCAGTTGTTTGCCAGACGCATCCCCACGCATCGGTATGAGGGGCACCCCTCCGCTCGAAAGGAGCCAATTCAACCTCAGGCTCGTTCTCGGCGTCGAAGTCGGGAAACAGTATCTTATGGTCGGCCATCAGATCAATCAGCACATCTCTGGGATAATGATGCCAGCATGCAGGATTGATCCAGAAGACGACAGGTATATAGTCCGGCCGTTCAAATCGGATTGCTCGCAAGGTGTTGGCAGTGATAGTTTCCATAAATGCTAGGTTCGCCGATTACGCCACCTCGACTGCTTTGCCCGACCTGGCGGATTCATAACATGCGGCGAGGACTCTCTGGCTGCGCAGGCCGAGTTCGGCACTGATAACAGACTCTCGGTCTTCAATAATTGCCTGAGTGAATTCTTTGATCTCGGCCCTGTATGTGTTCGCCGGCTCGGGAGCGATTGTGATAGCGGCGTCTTCGCCGCGCGTCTGCTTCGCGTCATAGCCTTTGTTATCGCCTTCCAGAAACGCCACCATCTGGCCGGCCGGCCCCTGGCCGATGGTTCCCTTGGCCAATATCGAGCCCTGCGAGCCGTAGAGCTCGAGCACATTCCTACTGCTTGCATCCGGGATACAGAAGAAGGTGTCGACGGTAGCCAAAGCGCCGTTTTCAAAGCGCAGCAGAGCGGTTGCGCTGTCCTCGGATTCGTAATCGTGGACTGTGTTGTTGATGAAACAACTGACCCTGGAAACCTTCCCGAAGAACATCTCCAGCAGATCGATGCAGTGGCCTCCCATGTCGATCAGTGAGCCGCCTCCTCCGGTGACAGGGTCCTGACGCCAGGCCCCTTTTATTGGCGGATACCAGCACGAAAGCTGTGCTCGGCCGTAGGTCGGCTTGCCGAGCCTGCCCTCGTTGATGAGCCTGAGCGCTTCGACATGCTGGGCGACAAATCGCATCATAAATGCGCATCCCAGTTTGACATGTGCTGTCTTGCATGATTCGATCATCTCCTCGGCTTCGGCGATTGTCATACCCAAAGGCTTCTCGCACAGGATGTTCTTGCCTGCTTCGGCGCAGGTGAGCACGTGATCGTGGTGGAGATTGGCGGGCGTAGCGATATACACTGCGTCGACATCGGCCTCCAGAAGCGCTTCGACGCTGTTCGCCTGGCGGACGCCAAACTCATTGGCCACCTCGGCGTTTACCTGCTCATTGATGTCATACACCACAGACAATTTGGCGTTGTCCGCTTTGAGAATACCTTCGGGAATCGTTCGCCTTCGGGCAATTCCGCCCGAACCGATCACACCCCACTGGATCTTTTTGGCCATGGTGACACTCCTTTCCTTGCACTTACTTCGAATAGGCCTCAATCACCTTCACCAGAGCATCGCCTATCTGCCTGCAATCGTCTTCGGTGAATGTTGGATAAGCAAAACACGTGAACGTGTGGCTCTGGTGCCAGACGGCGTTAGGTACTTCGACGTTGCTGTAGTCTGCGCTCGCAGGGTCGGTATACTCGGTGGACTTGAAAGGAAATCCACTCTTGCCGAATGAATTGTGCTCCTGGAAGGCCCGCTCGGTATGGCACTGGGGCCAGAACACCTTCCAGCACGGAGCGCCCTCGGCACCGCAGGCGGAGACGAACTTGTCTATATCAGAAGTCATGTTCTCGATGTCCAGGGAGAACGCCATGACATACCAGCCATTGCGGCGATCATCTGTGTCAATAGGCGCATACTTGACTTGAGGCAGATCCCTTACGGCATCCATTATGATCTGCGCATTGCGCCGGCGGGTTGGCAGGTTCCAGGTATCGATCCGCTCGAGCTCGGCCAGACCTATGGCGGACTGCATCTCGGTCATGCGGTAGTTCCATCCGACCATGTTGTGTATGTAGGGCAGCTTCTGTTCCAGCTCCAGCAGGCTCAGGCGCTGCTTGACATCGTAGCCGTGATCGCGAAAACTTCTCGCCTGCCAGACCAGGTCATCATCGTCGGTGGTCACCATGCCGCCTTCGCCGCCTGTTGTAAAGGTCTTGTTCTGACAAAAGCTGCACGCTGCGACGTGGCCGATGGTACCGGTCTTCCTGCCCTTGTAGAGGCCGCCGAAGGCCTCGGCGTTGTCCTCAATAACGAAGAGATTGTGTTTCTTAGCGAAGGCCATGATCTTGTCCATATCGCAGACGTTGCCATACAGGTGCACTGCCATGATCGCTTTGGTGCGCGCGTTCACCAGCTTTTCCGCCGATTCGACACTTATGCAGTGGTCGTCTATGTTGACATCGGCGAAACGCGGTATCGCTCCGGCCTGCACGATCGAGAAGCTGCTGGCGATGAACGTATAGCTCGGCACAATGACTTCGTCGCCTGGCCCGATGCCCAACGCGGTCAGCGCTATGTGCAGGGCCGAGGTGCCGGTCGATGCGCTGATGGCATATTTGCTGCCCTGCCAGGCGGCAAACTTCTTCTCGAACTCCATGCCTTTTGGCCCGGTCCAGTAATTGACCTTGCCGGATCTGAGGACATCTTCCACGGCCTTGATCGCCTTGGCGTCGAAGCTTGGCCAGCCGGCCAGTTTGTTGGTGACGGCCTTTGGCCCGCCGTCTATTGCTAATTTGTCCGCCATCTTATCCGCCCTTTCACCATTTGGTGGTTATCATGGAGAGGTTTCACGCCGTTGGGCTGTGATTACCTCGAACAGGCCCCGAATGACCGTCAACAAGGTTAGTCCATTTAACGCAGGCAGTCAACTCCCGGATTCAGGCTCCAAAGCCGGCCTGAGCCGGCTGGGCCGTTTCTATTTGGCAATACATTGAAAAAGAAAGCCGATCCGTGCCGCCGGCGCGTGCGGCAGGGTATTGTTGACGCTTCTGATCCGGTACATTAGACTACCATCGCGATAGGCAAGGTTCCTATGTCCGAGCATACTTGTGATGCCGAATGTTGTAATGACTATGCGGGAAATAACGTTGGAGTAAATAATGGCTTTGAAGAATGTGGAAAACTACGTTGACGGTCAGTGGGTCACGCCGGAAAACAACGGTCATCTGGATGTTGAGAATCCGAGCACAGGTGAGATTATTGGCAGGACTCCGCTTTCGACCGCCGGCGAAACCAATCGAGCTATAAACGCCGCCGCCGAGGCGTTCAAGAGCTGGAGCCAGACTCCCGTAGCTCGGCGGATCCAGCCCCTGCGCAAGCTCTGCAGCCTGCTTCGCGAGAACGAGGAGAAAACAGCCCGGACTCTCGTCGAGGAGATGGGCAAATCACTGCCCGATGCCCGAGCCGAGATGAAGCGGATCTTCGAGAACATCGACGTCGCCTGCGGTATGCCCGTGCTGCAGCAGGGAGATAAGCTCATCGGTTCGTCTTACGACATCGATGGAGAGGTTATTCGCCTGCCGATAGGTGTCTTTGCAATGATTGCACCGTTCAATTTTCCGGCGATGGTTCCGTTCTGGTTTCTCCCTTATGCCATCGCGACGGGAAACACCTATGTGCTCAAGGCCTCTGAGCAGGTACCTCTCACGATGCAGTTAGTTACCGAATATATAGACCAAAGCGGATTTCCCAGGGGAGTCTTCAATCTTGTCAACGGTGACAAGGTCGTCGGAGAGACCCTCGTCGACAATCCCCTGGTTAAGGGTGTCTCTCTGGTCGGTGCGACGGCGACGTGCAGGATTGTCTCGGCACGATGCGCGCAAAACCACAAGCGATTTCAGGCGATGGGCTCGGCAAAGAACCATCTCGTGGCCATGCCGGATGCGAAGATCGACGAGATGGTAGGCAACATGATCACATCATGCTACGGCTGCGCCGGCCAGCGCTGCATGGCGGCCTCGGCGATAGTCGCGGTCGGCGACGACATGTACAAGAATGTTTGCGAGAAGTTTGTCCAGGCTTCGAAAGAAGTCATCGTCTGCGATCCGCTGGATCCCAAGGTCGCCGATGAGCCGATGGTCATGGGGCCGGTGATTTCGGCCAAGTCAAAGCAATTCATTCTGAGTATGATCGAGACCGGTTTCAAGGAAGGTGCCACTTTGGCTCTCGACGGACGTAGCATTGTCGTGCCGGGCTGTGAGAACGGTCATTTTGTGGGCCCGACCGTGTTCACCGACGTCAAGCCAGGAATGGAAATACACAAGACTGAAATCTTCGGCCCCGTGGTAGTTATTCTAAAGGCCAAATCTCTCGACGAAGCAATAAAGATCATCAACGACCACCAGTACGGCAACGGGGCGTCGATATACACGCAGAACGGCCACTGGGCCCGCAGATTCAAGCTCGAAACGGACTGCGGCATGATCGGCATAAACATAGGCATCCCGGCGCCCGTCGCATGTCTGCCTTTTGGCGGCATGAAGGACTCGCAGTTTGCGGACATCAAGGCCCAAGGCAAGGCGATAGTGAACTTTTTCACGCAGGACAAGATCATTACAGAGAGATACTGGCCCGAGGACAACTGAGCCTACATTTTTCTGACAATAATCGTTTCCGCCATGCCCAGGAAATGCTTCTTCGAGCTGATGTTGCGAAAGCCGATTTGCTCCAGATGTCTCTTCAACTGCGAGCTGTCCGGGAACTGCTTCAAGCTCTCGGCGATGTATGTATAGAGTTCGGTGTTGCGGTGCAGAACCAGCCCCCAGAAGCCACCCCATGCCTTGAGCATCACGTTCTCAACTTTCTGAAGCAATCTGTTGGGCGGCTTCGAGAAATCCAGAAAGGCTCCGGTTCCGCCCGGTTTCATCACGCGCCGGATTTCCTCCAAAGCATCCTTAAGAACCGGCGCATTTCGCAAGGCGTACCCTCCGGTGACAATATCGAAGCTCTCATCGGCAAATTCGGTTTGACTCATCTGGCCTGCAACGAATTGGACGTTGCCGAAGAAATTTCGCCGGCGGGCCAGCTCGAGCATCGCCCCGGTCAGATCCAGCCCCACGACGCGGCCTCGCCGGTACCTTCGTGCCAGACGAAACGTAAGGTCACCGGTGCCGCAGGCAAGATCCAGGCAGCTTGGACTTTCACTTTCCGGCAGATTTGCGACAAGTTCGTCCTTCCATCTCTTATCTCGCCCGAACGAAAGCGCACGTGTAATGAAGTCATACCTGGGAGCAACCTCACTGAACAACTCCTCGTTGAACTTACGCTTGCCTTCGGGGCGGTGAATGTAATCGTGCATCTTCAGTGTGAAGTTACGTCTCATGGAATATTCCTCGTCGTGATGGTCTTGGCAGCAGGCGCAACGGCGGGCGATGCTCGATTGCCAATGGTCGGCCTACACCCACTCAGCAGGATCCAGCTTATAATACTCTCGCAGCTCGTCATATAGTTCGGGATGTCTCTTCTTCATCTGCTTGGCCTTTTCGAAAAACGTCTCGGTGGCTACTGCGAAGAATTCCGCAGGATTTGTCGCACCGTATTGGTTCATTACCGACCTTCTGTGTTTTTTCTTGCTTCGTTGCAGCCGCTCATATTCGGCACCAAGGACACGAGCCCACGCGACATAGCGCGAGCGGTGCTCCAGGTTCGGAGCGCCGTCGGCTGCTCCGTCTTGCTGGTCCAACTGATGCGCGAATTCGTGAAGAACGACGTTGCGGGCGTCGGCGATGTTCGACGTTCCGCCTGTGACGCTGTCCCATGCGAGAACAACCGGCCCGTTTTGCCAGGACTCTCCGAGGCGAACGCTGCGGCCCTCGATCGTAATGTTCCCGTCCGAGGAAGTGGTCGCCGCCGCGTATGTATGAGGATACACCAGGATCGTTCGCAGC
>LJTR01000185.1 GCA_001303465.1 Phycisphaerae bacterium SG8_4 | reverse complement strand
AATAGCAGATATTCACCTGGGGCCATCGTCACTGCAGGCGGAAAATCAAAGCTGATACCCCCGCTGTCGGTGAGTCTCCAGGGGACATCGATCAGTTGCTCATCATCGTACTCAGCCAGAGTGACCGGCGAACTGCCGGTGTTGAATAACTCAATGTACTCCTGGTCCTGATCGCCCGAGGCCGGGTTGTACATGATTTCGCTGATCACTATCGGGTCGATCTCAGGGGGGACATCGTCGAAACCTGGCGAGCCTCCGGCGGCGGCGCTCGGGCGCCAGCCGCTTTTGACGTCCCAAAGTCCCAAATCAGCGCCGGCGGGATCTCGAATTGTCAGGGAGAACCCCGTGCCGTCGGTCATTTCATACCAGTCGTCCGCGTATTTGAAATTCAGTATGGTCCGACCGGCCGCGTCTCGCAGCACGATACGTTCGCCAGCATTGTCCAGACTGCCGAGGTATTGGCCGGCAATCCTGAGCCCAGGGCCGTAATGCGCGACAAAAACATCTGTGTCTCTTACGACCAGGACGTGTTCACCCGCCGGCAGCTCGACGCTCGGGAAGGTAAAATCGATTCCGTCGACAAAACGTACAAGCTTCAGATTGAGTGATTCGGCTCCGATGTTCTTCAATTCAATGAATTCCGCGTTCGGATCGTCGGGATGGTACATAATCTCGGTTATGCGCAAATCATCGGCGACTGGCCCCACAGCGAAAATCGCCTCGTTAAGCGCACTCCAATCCCTGCCGTTCAGGACGCGCGCCTTGACATGCGTGCTCTCGGTCATCGTGACCGGCCGGCTATATCGAGCCCCGACGGCCTCTTGCGTCAGATACTCACGCGGGTCGGCACCGTCGGTCGTATAGTAGATCTCGCCGGAATTGTTGGGATTTGTCATGATCAGACCGGAGCGATCGGGATCCCGCCCCCCCTGACAATCGAAGACGGGCGCCTGGACATCGGGATACAGATCTCTTGCCTCGAGCTGGCCGAGCACTATGTCTGTGCGCCGCGGGAAGTAAGTGCCCAGCAGCCAGTTCCGCTGGGCGACCCAGTGCTGGTCCCGCGTATATCTGACGCCGCCCTGTGTGATACGGTTGTCACCCCAGCGGGCCGATTCGCCGACCACGGCACGGTCGACCTCATCCAGGCGACGTCCATAGAGGGCCGCAGCGTTGTCAACCGTCAGCACGCCGTCATTGAAGAAATGGCGATGCACATGGTCGGCAAAGAGCAGACGATATTCGGCGTTGCTCTTCAACCTTTGGTGCAGGTACGAGGGGCTACCGTAACCATCGTCCTTGCCAGTGACGTTGTCACTCACACCGTGCATGCCCTTCTCGGCATCCCAACTGTGGTACCGCCATAGGCCTTCGGGATCAAAGATGTTCCGCGAGGCGTACCAGTTCTGGTGTGCCCAGTCGGTGTTACCGTAATAGAAATTTGTGATCATATAATCTATGAAGTCGGGCACATCCAGATGCCGTCGAATCGCCTGATATTGAGAATCTGAGGACAAACCTGCCCGGGCCATGTCGAACATCCGGCGATAATCGGCATTGGAACCGTTGACGACAGTGTTCTCATTGTGCTTGATCACATCGTAATCCTTCTTGCTGCCGCCGAAATACGAAGCGGCGAAGGATTCGTCCGGGCGCTCGTGAAGGTTGTAGAGACCCCAGTAGAGGCCGTTTATATAGAGGTGGACGTGCCGTCCGTGGTGGCCGTGGCCACCCAGGGCGTTCTGGACATCCGATGCGAACTGGTCCCGTGTGTATTGCGCCCGTCTGCGCTGTGTATCATTATTGCCATAGTTCCAGGCGTTGTTGAGCCGCGCATCCAGCACGAGCGTGTCGAAGCAATCCGTGGCTCCTTCGCCAAAGAGAGGAAAGTCAAGCCTCGTCGGCCCGTAGGGTTCCTGGAACTTCAGCCGCATCGACAGCTTGTCCGATTTCCACCCTCCGGTACTGCTGCCGCCGGCGATTCTCACGACCGCATCAATCTGAAATTGCCCCGTACTGCCGGCCGCATCGAAGAATTCGACCGAGACAGGTCTCTCGGCCTCCTCCTCGTACCGATCCTCCCAATCCGGATTGGCGTAGATGCCTTCGGTCGGGCTGAACCAGTTGTCGATGTTGGTGACCAGTGACACCGTGGGCACGGATTTGAGATCGTCCTCGATCGTGCCGGCATAGGCACTGACGACAACAGGATCCATCTTGTAGTCGGCCCCTCTGTGTCCCCATGTGTCGGCAAAGCCGGCGCCGCTCTGGCGGATCACATCGGAGAGAAAGATATACGTCTGCGTATCCACATCGGTTGAAAGCCACTCCTGCTTGAAGGCCATCGCCCGCAGAGTCGTCGTCGTATCGATGCTGATCGGACTGCGATAAACTTCCCCGTGGGTCATGCTCGGCATGCTGCCGTCTGTAGTGTAACGGATATGAGCCCATTCGGTCTCGGTCGTGATGGAGACCAGGAAAGGCGCATCATAGAAGCCGCGGTCATGGCTGAATTTCGTGTCGGCGACAACGTCACTGATACATTCGACATCGTTTCGCGCCCCGGGGGTAGGATTCTGGAAATACCCATAAGTGCCGTCAGTCTCGCATACGCCGTAGGAAACAAATCCGCGCTGGGGGGGATATTTCGGAGCGTACTCGTGTGCTACGGTCACTCCATCGGGTTTGACCAGGGCCAGATACTCGCCGGCCCGGTCCAGCTGGAAGTTGGTGTGATAGTGCGTTCCGTCGAAATACGGATAATTGGCCGGACGATACTTCTGATCCTTCTCCGAGGCGAAAATAATCTTGTATTGGTCAGGGTTTACGATTATTCGGGGCAATCGCCACCTGGTCGGATTGCCCGCGTCATCAGTCAGATACCAGCCTTCCAGATTGACGGTCTGGGCGGTGCTGTTGTGCAGCTCGATCCAGTCGGGCCTGACCCACTCACCATCGACCCTGGCGGCGAGGCCACTTCCCTTGTTCGCCATGAACTCGCTGATAATTACTTGCGATTCGGGCACCTGTGGAGTGACTGCTGCAACAGCCTGATCGAGATATGTTATTCCTCCTGCCTCACCCAGAGCTATAGCGACTACGAACAGTATCGACTTCTGCAGTTGCGAATACGTCATTAGCAAGAGAGCTTGGCGATTGCGCACAAGATTACCTTTCTGCTGTTTATAGCAGATTTTGCAGGCAATTTCCACGAAAATCCCCATCAGGTCAAACTTCAATAAAACCACAATTCCGGCCATTTTGGCGTTGCGGCAACTTGGGTCTGACGGTATAATATGATATCGTGAATCGATCGAAGGCAGGATGCTGCCACCGGCGCGAGCCAAGGAGTATAGCAATGAACAAGCGACATGGATTCACTTTGATAGAACTGCTGGTAGTGATCGCAATCATTGCCCTTCTGATGGCTATTCTGATGCCCGCACTGGCGCGGGTGAAGGAGCAGGCCAAGGGCGTAGCGTGCCTCAGCAAGCTCAAGCAGTGGGGCCTGTATTTTTCGATGTACGCCGAGGACAACAACAGCCGATTCATGGCCGGTTTCACCGCCCAGCCTCAAGCAAATCGCTGGGTTTACGCACTCGGCGAATACTACAAATGGGATGACGAATTCACGTGCTGCCCCAGCGCGACTAAGCCCTGGGTGGACGAAAACGGGGTAAATTCCGGTGCTGAGGGAACCAATGTCGGCGTAACCATGGCCTGGGGATACATGAACCAGGGGCACTGGCTTAAGCCGATGAAGGGCAGTTATGGCATCAACGGCTGGTGTGTCGATCCCCAGCCGGGGCGCGAGGCCCACAGCGGCGGAGCTGCCTGGTTCTGGCGAGGTCCGACCGTTTCCGGGGCCTCGTATGTGCCGCTGTTCCTGGAGGCCCAGCGCTATAACGGCTGGGCGCTGCATACAGACCGACCGCCCAGCTTTGACGGCGAGAGGTGGAACGACGATGCACAAATGGGTCGGTTTTGCCTCAATCGCCATGATGGCTTTGCCGGCTGTCTGTTCCTGGACTATTCAGCCCGCAAAGTCGGGCTTAAGGAGATGTGGACGCTCAAATGGCACAGAGAATTCAATGAGGCGGGCCCGTGGACCATGGCTGGCGGGGCCATAGCGAGCGACTGGCCCGAGTGGATGAGGAACTTCAAGGACTACTGAAAATGACTCTCCGGAGATTATTACCCTTGACAGAACTGCAGGTTGTTTGGTAGTAAAGGCAAATTGGTCTTGTCGTTCGACCAACGAGTCGGCGAAGCTTAAGCTAAGGAGTCGGATCATGGACAAAAGAAGTGGATTTACCTTAATTGAGTTGTTGGTCGTAATTGCCATTATTGCCGTGTTGATGGCGATTCTGATGCCTGCGCTGGAGCGGGTCAGGGAGCAGGCCCGAGGAGTGGCGTGCATGTCGAATCAGAAGACCATTGGGATGGCCTACGTGATGTATTCCGACGAGAACGACAGCAGCATGTGTGGGGGGATGGCACGATACGCGCCCATCAATGGGGTCCCCCCCTGGGTTATGCCGCCCCTTGATTATCAGGGAGTGGGCCAGTTTAACCAGATGCCCAGCGGGCCGGTCACACTCGAGCAGAGGCAGAACGGGCTGAGGGAAGGCGTGCTCTTCCCCTATATCAAGGACGTCGCGGCCTATCACTGCCCGGGCGACGACCGGATACGACGCGGCACGAGCCTGGGCAGAGACTCTGCCCGTTTGCTATACCGCAGCTATTCTCTGCCGGACTATCTCAGAGCGTACGAGCGTACCGACCCGAAGAAGCTGACCGACTTCACGAGCCCGGCTACGAAAATGCTTTTTGTCGAAGAGATATACGACGCTGGCAGCGTCAA
Source organism: Phycisphaerae bacterium SG8_4 (assembly GCA_001303465.1). Lineage (GTDB taxonomy): Bacteria > Planctomycetota > Phycisphaerae > Sedimentisphaerales > Anaerobacaceae > SG8-4. The sequence continues at coordinate 3,627 of LJTR01000185.1, read as the reverse complement.
CCACAATGTCGACGGCTGGTCCTATAACCCCGGAACTAACTCGCTCTGGGACCCGCTGGGACTCTACCACAGCGACTCCTGCACCTTCAGCTTTATGGACGGTCACGCCGCCGTCCACAAATGGACGGATAAGCGAACCCTAATCTACTGGAGGAGCCGATCCGAGGCCGCCTCGATGGGGTTTGGCAAGAACATGCAGTTCAATCCGCCCAACGAGGATCTGTTGTGGCTGGACGCACATTATCCGGGCAAGACGCTATACGCCCAGTAGTGCAGAACATCAGACGAAAAGAGCCCCATCCGACCGCTCCGGCGCACTAGGTCTGCTCTGACTCTGCTCGCCGGTCGTTGCCCCTCAACTTTCCTCGACTCATCCAAGACACCGATCACAGTACCGCAAGCACACAGCGAAGCTGTGCGCAGGACAGAGAGTCTGGGCGTAGGGTGTTGTGTTGAGAGTTGCCTCTCGGATGTACTGGATGGTCCACGCCGGATGGTCGATAATACCTGGTTAGCGTAGAACAGCCCGAAAGGGAACAAGAGATTCCTGGGAGCCGGCAATGGTCCGGAAATGTCGGATTGTGCAGGTTCCTGTTGACGCTGAGATCCTAATATGCTATAAAACAAGATAGGTGAAGCCAGCGGTTCTCGGGGGCACATGCTGGCAGGATGTGGTGACAATGGCAATTATTGAGCGTCTTAATGCAACCTTGGTTCTGAGGAGGACCGTCATGTTTAGAAAACCTACTCTTGTGGTCGCTGCTACGTTGATTCTGGCAGCGGTTTGCCCTTACATCTGTCATGCAACCGATCCGAATCTCGTCGGTTGGTGGAGGTTCAACGAGGGATCGGGCACAACGGCGATCGACTCGTCGGGCAACAATCTCCACGGTGAATTGGTGGACGATCCGGTTTGGGTGACGGGAGTTCAGGGAACAGCCCTGCAGTTTGTTGGAGGCAATCACGTCGCCGTGCCCGGCTACGAGGGCATCCTGGGAACTCAATCTCGGACAAGCACCGCATGGATCAATGTCACCAAAACCAATGCAAGCATCATTACCTGGGGACCCAGCGGATCGGGAACGAAGTGGATAATGCGAACACACAACGGTCCCGCCACCCTTCGCCTCGAATGCGGACGCGGTAATACGTACGGTACGACCGATCTGGTTGACGGCGAATGGCACCACGTCGCCGCAGTGCTCATAGACGATGGCTCGCCGGACGTGAGTGAGGTCCTGCTCTACGTTGACGGCAAGCTGGATCCAATCATGGCGGGTGGAACCGCAAACCAGATGGACACCTCCAGCGGTGGAGAGTTCAGGATTGCGTACGACCTGAACAACACCGGGCGGACCTATGATGGAATGATAGACGACGTGCGCATCTACGACCGCGCGCTGACCGCCGATGAAATCCAGGCTTTAATGGACGACCCGGGCGGCACGGTGACCCAGGCCCTGGCGCCCAGTCCTGCAGACGGAACCATCATTGAATCGACATGGTACAACCTGACCTGGATAGCGGGTGACCTTGCGACTTCACACGAGGTCTACATCTCAGATAATCTCGATGATGTCAGTAATGGCACGGTGGAACCAATTGCCACTGCCGGAAAATTTGCCGTTGTCGGCTTCGACGAGCCATTCGCTGCCGGGTTGATTCCCGGAATTACTTACTACTGGCGCGTGGATGGAGTTAACGACGCTGAGCCCGACAGCCCCTGGAAAGGCAGCATCTGGAGTTTCAGCGTTCGCCCCAAGACCGCCTGGCATCCGGCACCTGCCGACGGAGCAAGGTTCGTGAATACAGATACGGACCTGGCCTGGGATCCGGGCGTGGGGGCGGCCCTGCACTACGTGTATTTCGCAGACAACTTCCCAGACGTCAACAGCGCCGAAGGCGGCAGCTTTATGCTCGGAACGACCTATGATCCCGGGCATCTGGAGACCGGCAAGACCTATTACTGGCGCGTTGACAGTTCCGACGGCCTGACTACGTACAGGGGCAAGGTCTGGAGTTTCACCGCGACCACGCCGGGTGGCGGCCTTCTCGGAGAGTACTTCAACACAATTGATCCTGTCGGAGAGCCGGTCCTGGCACGGATCGACCCCATGATCGATGTTGACTTTGGTGACGCCTCGCCGGAGCCAAACCTGGTCAATGCAGACTGGTTTTCCGTGCGCTGGCGAGGTGAGTTGCAGGCCGCCTTCTCAGAGGTCTATACATTCTACACTCGCACCAACGATGGCTCAAGATTGTGGATTGACGATGAGTTGATCGTGGACAAGTGGGCCTGGGTCAACAGGGTGGTCGATACCCGCGGCGAGCCCATCGAGCTTGTTGCCGGCAAGTGGTACAGCGTCCAGATGGAATTGTTCAACGAAGATGGGGGCTCCGAGGCGCATCTTCTCTGGGAGAGTGCCAGCCAGCCCAAGGCGATAATCCCATCGGCGGCATTCGCGCCACCGCTCAGAGCGGGCGGCCCAAGCCCGTCCAACGGGGCCACGGGCGCCAAGATGATGCCGATTCTAAAGTGGAGCCCGGGAATTAGCGCCGCTTCACACGAAGTATATTTCGGCACTGACCCAGATGCCGTCAGCAGCGCCGTCGTCACTTCGCCCGAGCATAAGGGTTCGCCGGCAATCGGATCCGAAAGCTACGATCCGGGCAAGCTCGCCTGGAATACAACTTACTATTGGCGAGTGGATGAAGTGAACACTGTCAGTCCGGATAGTCCCTGGACAGGCAGCCTTTGGAGTTTTACCACGGGCGATTTTCTCGTGGTGGATGATTTCGAGGATTATACGGATGATGAGGCGGCAAACGAAGCGATCTGGCAGAGCTGGATCGACGGTTTTGAGACTCCTGCCAACGGCTCACAGGTCGGCAATTTGTTCCCGCCGTATGCCGAGCAGACAATCGTCCACGGCGGCCGCCAGTCCATGCCGCTATCCTACGACAACACAGCCGGTGTGACAGACTCTCAGGCAGAACTGACTTTGAGTTACCCACGCGATTGGACCGAGGAAGGAGTTGACGTGCTGTCGCTGTGGTTCAGGGGCTATCCGGCCTCGGTTGGCAGCTTCACCGAAGGTCCCGTGGGCACCTTCACAATGACCGCAGCCGGTTCAAATATTGGCGGCACGGCAGATGAGTTCCACTTCGCCTACAAGACGCTTACGGGCCCGGGCTCGATCACCGCAAGAGTCGAGAGCATCCAGAACACACACGACCAGGCCAAGGCCGGTGTGATGATTCGCGAGACGCTCGACCCGAACTCAGCGCATGCCTTCGCATGTGTCGCACCGGTCGACGGAGTCGGTTCAAGGGGCCGCACCGCCACAGGAGGCGGCAGCTTCAGCACGTTCCAGGCCGATATCACGGCGCCCCACTGGGTCAAACTCGAACGCGATGTCGCGGGCAACTTTACCGTTTCCCATTCGACCAACGGCTCTACATGGCAGCCGGTCGAGCTTTCGGTTCCGACCGCCATCCCAATGGATGGGACCGTGTACGTGGGTTTGGCGCTGACCAGCCGCAACGCCGCCGTGACATGTGAAGCGAAGTTCTCCAATGTCGCGATCACCGGAAATGTCGGTGGACAATGGACGCATCAGGACATCG
>LJTR01000184.1 GCA_001303465.1 Phycisphaerae bacterium SG8_4 | reverse complement strand
GTGCCCTGCTCGATGATAAGCCGGTCTATGCCGAGGCCAGCCTCTTCGGCAAGGCGCCTCTGTATTGCGACTACGCTGGGATCGGGCTCGCGCACGTGCACGAGAAGATTGCTGCACTGTGCGATCTGTACGGGCAGATCGCGCGGCCCCCCAATCACGGCGCATAGCCCCCGGTCGACGCCGGCGGTATCAACGAGCCTGCGGGCGAGCGCAACGACGTCCGCCGCCTGAGCGGGCGTAGTTGACGGACTTGTCATGATTGCCAGGAATACTACACTCAGGATTGTCGCGAGAGTCACTCTGTTTGTGTGGCGCATGATCTTGGCCCTTTCTGCTCTGAGAACAAATGATGTTGGCATTCTAAAGTACGCGGTGATTATAACACTCTTGTGTTCGTGTTAATAGTCCTTGAATCTCCTCATCCACTCGGGCCAGTCTGCCGGCTGGGCTCCGCCGGCTTTTGTCCATGGACAGTTGATATCGAACTGCCGATGCAACTTGAGCTTCCACAATTCCTTGATCCCGACTTTTCTGACGGAGAAATTAATGTGAAGCCTCTTCGTTCACCCATGCAAGGATTATACGCTCTGAGAGGCCCAAGATCAAGCAGGATGCGTCTTGAGCGGCGCGTCACAGATCGCGCCAATGGAAGCTCAGGGCCGCCAGGAATACCGACGCCAGGGTCGGCAGACCGTATCCCAGGACTACTCGCAGCAGCGAGAAGTCGTCGAATTTCTGGCCCTCGAAGAAATCGGGCTTTGAGGCTTCTGGCTCGGACGGACTGCCGGATAAAACACTGAAGAAGTTGGACATCTGATCGGTGAATGCATAGGCGTCGTCCGGGCTTGTCTCGCCCTCTGTATTGTCGGCTTGCCGCCAGGGCCGGCGAAGCTGTGTGGAGATCGCCCTGTTGAGGCTGATGGGCGAGAATTCCTCCAATGAGAAGATGCTCAGGATCAGGCCTATTGGGTACCAGATGAAGATCAGCACGACCACTGCGAGCAGGGGCTTTCGCAGAACTGTTCCGGCGAGAAATCCCAGTGACACCAGGAAGGTGAGCACAAGTCCCACGACTCCAAGGCAGGTGACAATCCCATAGACTGTCACTGTGTCGACCGGCACGGGGCGCTTTGCCAGCATTATCAGAATGATCGCCGGGACTGTCACTACGAGGTAGACGCCCAGCACGAGTATGACCCTGGCCGACCAGGTGGCGAGCAGATATTCCAGGCGGCTCACGGGCCGGCTCAGGATTCCGTCGGCAAGCGTTTCGCTTTGCGCCCCCGAGACCGGAGTGACTCCCAGCACCACAACGACGAGAAACCATGGGAAGACGAGATAGGGAAACAGAAGTGACGCGATCAGTGTCCCGTCCTGGAAGTTGGCCCAGTTCGAGCCGGTCAGCAGAAACGTCAGAAGCGCGGTCGCCCCCAGCCAGAGACGAACCAGGCGACTTGACCAGAGCGTTCGCATATCGTGACGTAGAATCGCCAAATAGGGCATCATTCGCGCGGCAAGCTCTGGAGTCTTATCGTTGGAACCCATGGGCCTCGTCCTCTTGCAGCAGTTGCAGATAGGCGTTCTCGGTGGCATTTTGACCCGAATGGATGGCCTGCAGCGCCAGATTGCTTGCATCGATGAGCTTCAGGATCTCGGCCAGCGCTGCCGACCGGCTGCAACCGTCGGCGATGCGCACCAGCAAGGTATAATCTGCATCGCTGTGTGCGTCGATGCCTTTGAGGGCCGTGACTTTCTGAGCCAGAGCCTGTACGTCGTCTAGGGCGCCTTCCAGCTCCAAAGTGAAATCGTGCCGGCATAGCCGCTGCTTCATCTGCTGCATGGAGCCGGCGAAAATCATGCGTCCCTCGTGCATTACGCCGATGTGGTCGCAGATCTGGTCGATGTCACTGAGTATGTGAGTGGCGACTACCACGGTCTTCGTTCTTCCCAGCTCTCGGATCAGATCCAGCGTGAATCGCCTGGCCGCAGGATCCAAACCGGCGGTTGGCTCGTCCCAAAGCAACAGCGGCGGGTCGGCAACGAGCGAGGCGGCGATCCCCAGCCTGGTGCACATGCCGGTAGAGAACGTACGGATTCGTTGATCGGTTGCCCCGAGCAGACCGACGGCGCGGATCAGAGCCGATATCCGCGGCTTGCGAACCTCACGGGGCAATCGACAGAGCTTTCCCAGAAGGTCCAGGTACTCGATGGGGCGCAGGTTGCCCGGCAGCCTGGGATTGGTGGGCAGATAGCCGATCTGAGAGCGGACGCCGACGGCGTTGGGTCCGCACGGTTTGTCGAAGACCATCGCCCTGCCCGCTGTGGGGCGCTGCAATCCCAGCAGAAGGCGCACGGCGGTAGTCTTGCCCGCGCCGTTGGGGCCGAGCAGTCCGAAGACCGAACCTGAGGGCACCTCCAGATTCATGTCGTTGACCGCGATCAGTCGCTGACCGTAAATCTTCGTAAGACGTTCGGTTTTGATCGCCAGTTCCATACTGAGGTTACCTGTATATTCTCGAGCGGTCCGGGAACTACCATTGTAAAGGTTTTTCGGCCAGGATCAAACGAATACCGATACTTACAACTCAGGCAGGTCATCGCCCGGCTTGAGTACCGGAACGTCGACGTTTAATGTCTCGGTGTATTTGAGTCCGCAACCGGTGTTCAAAAGCAGCACGGTCTCATCGCCCTTGAGCCAGCCGTCATCTGCCAGTTGCGCCGCGGCGCACAGCGTGGCGGCACCTTCCGGACATATAAAGAGTCCCTCTTTGCAGGCGATCGTCTTGACAGCTTTGAGGATATCGGCGTCGCAGACAATGACACCGCAGCCGCCTGTTTCGTAGAGCCCGCGAAGGACCAGAAAATCGCCGATAGCCTTGGGAACGGTCAGGCCGAACGCCACCGTACGGGCGTCGGGCCAGAACTCGGATTCGAGCTTGTTCTGCTGCCAGGCCTTGACAATGGGCGCGCAGCCCTCGGCCTGCACAGCTACCAGGCGGGGCAGTTTCTCTGTGATCCAGCCGATTTCTCGCAGCTCCTTAAGGGCCTTGTGGATGCCAATGATTCCGACGCCTCCGCCGGTGGGATATACAATCACGTCAGGCAGCCTCCAATCGAACTGCTCGGCGATCTCCAGCCCCATCGTCTTCTTGCCTTCGATTCGGTAGGGTTCTTTCAGGGTGGACACATCATAGTATCCTCGCTGCGTCACGGCCCGCCCGACAATGCCGCCTGCATCACTGATCAATCCGTCCACGAGGTACAGCCTGGCTCCGGCGACTGCACATTCGGTGCGGTGGATCGCCGGCGCCCAGGTCGGCATCACGACGATCGACTCGATCCCGGCCCTGGCGCAATACGCCGACCACGCACCGCCTGCGTTGCCGTTCGTGGGCATGGCGACCGCCTTGACGCCTAATTCCTTGGCCCGAGAGACGCCGACGGCGGCGCCGCGGGCCTTGAAGCTGCCGGTCGGCAGCAGACCCTCGTCTTTCATGTACAGATTCGACAGACCCAGCTCGGCGCCCAGTCGCTCGAGTCTGACCAGCGGGGTCATGCCTTCGCCCATAGAGACGATGTTGACCGATTCTCTTACGGGCAGCAGCTCCCGGTATCGCCAGAGATCGGCTTTTCGCGAGGCCAAGTCATCTCTGCCCAGGCGAGAGCCGACTTGCTCTAAGTCATAACGTACCAGCAGCGGCGCACCGCACCGGCACAAATTGATCAGTTGCTCACTTTCGAACTTTGCCCCGCATCGGGAGCACTCCAAATGCGTCACGAACATCGGCGTCTCCTTTCTGCAGTGATGTTAGCTGCGTCAATGGCGCACTCTAACACAGATAGCCGGACAACGACAGAACTTCCGGCGATCCCGGCCCTTCGAGGATTGGCGTATGATGATGAAATGACTCTTCCGCAAGTCGCCCGGCAGATTCCGGCAAAGTTTTCCGGCAGCAGGGAAGATTCGTCCCAATTTGGCCTCTCACGCGGCGAGCCGGGCGGCGGCATCAGAGGTCTATTTCTTTTTTTTCGCAGGCGATAAAAACAGTTTCGAGCAAAGGTTACACATCGGCCGGGCAGGCGCCGATTCCCGTGTGGCACGTTGATTGCTCGTTTGTCTGAGTCGTGGCAAATGTTGGTTCTGGCCGGTTCTTCGACGGCTGGAGCCTGTGATAGCTTTCAGATTAAGGAGAAATAGAGATGAGTTTTGCATTGTCAGCCGGAGTGACAGGGCTGCAGGCCCATCAGAAGATGCTTGATATTGCCGGTAATAACCTGGCCAACATCAATACGACCGCCTTCAAGAGCAAGACAATCAACTTTGCAGAGTTGATGACTGAGACTATAAAGAAGGCTTCACCGCCGACCGAAACCGTCGGCGGCACGAACCCTCAGCAGATGGGCGGCGGTGTCGAGGTCTCCTCAGTAGCACCCAACATGGCGCAGGGAAATATCGTCAGTACCGGCAATCCCCTCGACCTGGCGATCGAGGGCGAAGGCTATTTCGTGGTCAACGACGGCTCCCAGGACCTCTACACCCGGGCCGGTTCGTTTGCCGTGGATTCAAGCTCGTATCTGGTTGATCCCACAAACGGCTACCATGTCCAGCGTACTGGCTCGGTGGGTGAAAGCGATGGTTTCCAGATCGCCGGTGACAGCAATATCAGAGTGCCTTACGACGTGGCTATGGCGGCAAAAGCCACAACAGAGGTGACCGTGGCGGGCAATCTCAGCGCCGATGCGGTACTTTCCACACCCCAGACAAACGTCCTGACTGCCAACGTGAGCTATACGACCGGCAATGGCGTCACGGCACTGCCGACGGTGGAACTCGACCAACTCGACCAGTTCAGCGGGACATTGGGCACTGCCCCAACAATTACCGCCTCCGGTTCTGACCCGAGCGGCAACGCGCTGGTCGATGCTGCCGGTCTGACCGTCGACGGGACGACGACTTTGCAGGATGTTATCGACCACTTGAACAATAATGTTCTGACCGGCACTGAACAGGTGGCCTCTCTTGTCAGCGGAAAGATACGCGTGACCGATGTGGCCAGCGGCTACAGTCTCTCGGACATTGCGCTCACATGGGACCCCGACGACGGCGACGGCACGGTGACGATGCCGACGTATTTTGAGAACACGACCGTCGGCGGAGATCACGTGAAACACCTTAATACTACGATTTATGACTCTCAGGGCGGCGCGCATGTACTGGCGGCGGCGTTCACTAGAACCAGTACCTCTAACGCATGGGATATGGTGCTTGCTTCCGTCACCGGCAACATCTCCGGGTTGACCTCGGGCAATCGAAGAATCAGAGGCATCGAGTTCTCCCCCTCGGACGGTTCCTATTCCGGCTTGGACACGGCCATAGGCGATACAGCTCAGTTTACAGTGACATTCGCGCATGATTCTTCGAATCCACAAACCATCTCAATAGCCATGGGCACCACCGGTCAGTTTGACGGTTTGACGCAATTTGCCGGTAACTCAACCGCTGTGGCAAGGGAACAGGATGGTTACGAGGCCGGCAGACTCGCGACGGTCTTCGTCGACCAGGAGGGTACGATAATCGGTGCCTTTTCCAACGGTATCAAAAAGGACATTGCTACCACGCAGATAACATTATTCCAGAACCCGATGGCATTGGAGAGCGTCGGTGGCAATTACTTCGACTTCTCGGCGAACTCCGGCGCGCCCGTGGCTACGCAGGCCCTGACCGGCGGTGCAGGCTCCATACGCGGCGGGGCGCTGGAAAAATCCAACGCCGATGTTGCGACTGAGTTTGTCCGAATGATTCAGGCCCAGAACGGTTTCCAGGCCAGCGCCAGGACTATCAGGGTCGCCAATGACATTCTGCGGGAATTGACCAATATCATCAGGTAACAGCCTTAACCTGGCCGCCGTAGAACGGCTACCTCGTTCATAGATGCCGTCTATTCTCGGCTCGCGGCAGACGCACTTGCTCAAACGTTATTCTTTTGTGATAATAGCCTGTTGCCTTAGAGAGTTCGCAGTTGAAATCAGGTGACGGCGTGCGGGCAATTTCAATCACAACGCACAACGGGCGGCAGGTTCCGAGAATCGCCTCCGAGCTGAACCGGGCCGACAGACTCGGCGATTTCAAGGTGCGCCTGGCACTCGGGCGCATGAGGTATACCATCGAGCCGGGTATCTATGCGATCGGCGAGCCGACCGCCGAATCGCCCGTATTTGTCTCGGCGAATTACAGGCTGAGCTTCAACCGGCTGCGGAGCGGATTGGTCGGCCACGATGGCTGGATACTCGTGCTCGACACCAAGGGCATTAACGTCTGGTGCGCCGCGGGCAAAGGGACATTCGGAACCGAAGAGCTGGTCAGCCGTATCAAAAGCGTCGCCTTGGGCGAGATTGTCGCGCACAGAAAGCTCATCGTCCCGCAGCTTGGTGCCCCTGGCATCAGCGCGCATAAGGTGAAGGAGCAGAGTGGTTTTCAGGTGGTGTACGGGCCCGTCCGAGCAAAGGACCTGCCGGCCTTTCTCGATGGCGGTATGAAGGCGACCGAACAGATGCGGCGAGTAGATTTTCCCTTCGCCGATCGAATCGTGCTGATACCTGTCGAACTGATCAGTTGGGGCAAACATATCCTGTGCGCGGCGGCATGTCTGCTGGTACTTGCCGGTCTCCGTCGAGGAGGATACTCAGGCAGGCTCGTCGTCTCTGAAGGGGTCAGAAGTGTTGTTATTCTGCTGACGAGCTACCTGGCCGCCGGCATCCTGGGACCCGCCCTGCTGCCCTGGCTGCCCGGGCGGGCGTTTTCGGCCAAGGGGGCGTGGATTGGGCTGGCAATATCCGCAGCATTGGGTCTCCAGAGCCGGCCGTTGTGGAAATCCTGGAGCGATCGTCTGGACATTCTCGCGTGGTTTCTTATGATACCGGCCGTGACGAGTTTTGTTGTGATGAACTTTACCGGGGCTTCCACGTACACTTCGCTGTCGGGAGTAAGGCGAGAGATGAGAATCGCTGTGCCTGCACAGCTAATCTGTGCCGTGGCGGGTTTTGGACTGTGGCTGGCAGGGCGCTTTGTATAGGGCAGCAAACAAGAGTCGGGCTGTTATGGGAAGACTTCAATATCTCAAGAACGTTGTTACGCTGAAGCTTGACGTCGCAAAATGCACAGGTTGTCAAAGATGCGCGGAGGTTTGTCCGCACGGCGTCTTTGCGATCGAGAACAAGAAAGCGCGACTGATTGACCTCGATAGCTGCATGGAATGCGGGGCCTGCCAGAATAACTGCCCCGCCGACGCGATTTCAGTCGGAGCCGGGGTCGGTTGTGCCCAGGCCGTCATCAACGGATTCTTGCGGAGGACTGGACCGGATTGTGACTGTTCGGGCACCTGTTGTGACTGACATGACTACGAGGATTCTCGGAGGCTGGACTTTCCTCGGAGAATTATAGGACAGTTGCACTCTCCTTGATTGCCGCCGATAAAAGGTTCTCTTGCAATTGTCGGTATGATTTGTTACGATAGCGGCGTTGTAGGGGTTTTTCCTGTTTCTGGAAGAATAATGATAGCCGTATCCGCCCCATTGAATCCTAATCCGCTGTGGATGATTGAGCGATAACAATTGGATGAAGTATCAGATATCTGACGTAGAGAGAAGGATATTGGCTGCTCTTCAGGGGGGATTTTCGAGAAGTCAGACCCCGTATAGAGACGCAGCCGAGCAGGCTGGGATTTCCACCGAGCAGCTTTTGGCGGTTCTCACCGATTGGAAAGACCAGGGCAAGCTGCGGCGGATAGGCTCTATCGTCCATCACGAGAAAGTGGGTCTTTCCGGAGGCGCGATGGTTGCCTGGCTGGTCGATCCCGAGCAGGTTGAGCGGGTGGGGACCGTGCTGGCCGGATTCAAAGAGGTCAGCCACGCCTACGAGCGGAGAACCGCCGAGAATTGGCCCTATAATGTGTATACAATGGTCCACGGCACTGACATGCAGACGGTCAGAAAGACTGTCGAGCGCATGAGCGAATCTTCGGGCGTATCCGACTACCGGATACTGAGTACGGAGCGGGAACTCAAGAAGGTTCCGCCGACCTACGTAACGGACTAAGGACGAATCAAAAAGCAAAATGTAAATATCAAAATTGCGGAATCCGCCAGCGGCGGATGCTCTCTAAGACAAACCGCGAAGCGGCACCGCAATTTTGCATTTTGATATTTGATGTTTGATTTTTCTCCGAAGGAGAAGAACGGGTATGTTAAAGCTGCCTTTGCCTGAATTGATCATATTTGCTGTTGTCATCGCGTCGTATCTCGCCGCGGCGGTAGCCGGAATCCTGCAGTTGCTGTCCGGGGGGGAGAAATACAAACGCTTTTTGCTGCCCTTGGTTGCGCTGGCCGTCACGCTCGAAGCGGTAATTCTGATATTCAGGGCCGTCGCGATAAAGGCCGTGCCGCTGACCGGGTTGTTCGAGTCGATGATTGTTCTGACTATCGTGTTCGGCCTGACGTA
>LJTR01000183.1 GCA_001303465.1 Phycisphaerae bacterium SG8_4 | reverse complement strand
TGATCACATTCGGCGATAAGAGAGTATATATCGCCGGCGATACGGAAAATACCCCGGAGATGAAGAAACTGAAAGACATCGACGTTGCCTTCCTGCCCATGAATCTGCCGTACACCATGACACCAGAGATGGTCGCCGACGCGGCAAAAGCATTCAAGCCAAAGGTTTTGTATCCTTATCACTACGGGCAGACGGATCCAAAAAGACTCGTCGAGTTGTTGAAGGATCTGACGAGCATCGAGGTTCGCATCCGCAAGATGCAATAGCGCCTCACTCCTTGGTTTCTGCGACTGCTACGAGATGATTCCTAGTTCGAAAGAACAGGGTCCCGTACGAGATTGCCGGCGTAGCCATACAGGTTTCGTACATCTTGTTGACCGCGAGGACCTTGAACTCCGGGCCTGCCTTCACGACATAGATGTCACCCTTCTCGCCGGGAAAATATATCTTTCCATCTGCCGCAACCGGAGAGGCCGAAGATGGTACGGACGAAGAGCCAAGGCCCTCTCGATACACCAGCTCTCCTGTCGTCGCCTTGAAGCAGCTCAGTCTGCCGGAATTCGAGCAGCAGTACAAATAGTCGTCCCACACGATCGGCGTTGTCATATAGTTGCCACCCCTGGGATAGCTCCAGGCGACGTATTTGTTGCTCGATTCGTCGTCCATAAGCGAAACATCTCCTGTTGCGGATAGCTTGACGGCATAAACCGGAGACATGCGGCCGTGGGCGTTGGTGATGTAGATCAGATCGTGTGCCACGATCGGAGTCGGGACCGGGATGTCACCGCCACCGGTCATTCTCCATATTTCGGCGCCAGTTTCGATATTATAACCTCCGATGTGTTTGAATCCATTGACGATGATTTGGCAATGCTCTGCGCCCGTATACACGGTGGGAGTCCCCCAAGTCGGGACTTCATCTCTGGGCGTCCTCCAAATCCGGGAGCCATCGGCCAATGCGTAAGCGGCGATAAACGAATCCTTCTGGACGTCACACTGGAGTATCACCATGTCCTTGTGTATGACCGGTGAGCTGCCCCCTCCCCATTGGGCGTCGGGTGCGCGAAAAAATCCCCAGTCGAGAACGCCGAGATCCTTCTGCCATAACAGACGGCCTTCGAGATCATAGCAATACAGGCCCTCGGAGCCGAAGAACGCCACGACGACCTTTCCGTTCGTACAGGCGGTTGCATTCGCATGGGTGCTCTTGGCGTGTCGCTTGACCTTAGGCTTGCCGCTGTGACATAGCCTCGTCCACTTGATCTTGCCGGTTTTTCTGTCTACGCAGTAGAGACGCCAATCGAATATTACATCCTCGGCCTCCGACTTGATGTCCCCGTACAGACCCACCTTAAGGAGTGATTCTCCCTCGCTCTTGACGGCGGTCGTGACAAATATCTGATCGCCCCATATCACGGGGCTGGAGTGGGCCAGTCCGGGGATAGGGGTTTTCCAGCGAATGTTCTCGCCGCTTTTCAAGTCCCATTTGGCGGCAGTCGGATAGCCCTCTGCGATGCCGCTTGCCGCCGGACCGCGGAAGCAAGGCCAGTTCTGTCCGGCACAGAGTCCCTCTGCCGACAGACTTAGCGTCAGAATAATCCCGGTCATGAGGCCCCTGACGATACACTGACGTTGCGTTGTTGATCTGTAAAGCATGATTTGGCTCCTATCACTTGGCCTGACACTAACGCTAAGCAATTCGACTGTGCACATTCTACAATCTCGACGATGTGCGCTCAATAGCCATTTTCAGGGGCGTGCGAGTGGTTTCCTGTAATTCTAATTGACGTGAGCGAGCAAATCTGGTATACAGATTTAGTGGCGTTTGTGGATCTGAGGCTTCGAAGGGATGGATTGCAGGGCGATCTCAACTTCTGCAGAAGCCGGTCTTAGCAGGCTTTTGGCCGAAAGGAGGCAGCAGTCGATTTCCAGCAAACCGAATGTTTTTCGAAACATAGACATGTTATAGTGCTCACGATTGAAAACTCGGGTTTGTGCGCGGGCAAGTGGCTTTACAGCAACAGTCTATGATCTTACTCGCGGGAATTTACTACCCTGAAGGGTATAGGTTGGAGGAAAGAACTATGTTGGAGAAGAAATCTGTAACATCCTTACTCTTTCTGGCGGCGGTACTTTGGTTGTCAGCTACTGCGGGCATGGGGGCCGATATTTTGTTTATCTCGTCGATGAATTACGACGCAGGCATCGGCGAAGACCAGAGCATGGTGGGAGACGACGCCCTCAAAGCCTTTCTGGAAGGCCTTGGGCACACGGTAACGTATCTTGATGACGACGAAGATGAAGCAGCCACCGAGGCCGCCGCTGCCGCCGCGGATGCGGTCTTTATTTCCGAGACGGTAAGCTCCAGCAACGTCAGGGACGAAATCACAGAGGTAGAGACCTTGATGGTCGTTGCCGAACCCTGGGCCTGGGATGAGATGGGCTTGACAGAAGGTGGCGGCTCAGGAACCGACGTGGCCACCACAGACATAGAGATCGTCGCACCAGGACATTTTTTGGCCGCAGGGCTCAGCGGGACGGTGCCGGTTCTCACCGACATTACCGGCCCTGATTGGGGCACGGCTCGGTTTGGCATGGGCATCGCGGGGCCAGAGGCTACCGTCATTGCGCGAGCCACGCTGAGTGACGGCCAGACCTACGATGTCATTTTTGTTTACGAAAAGGGAGCCAAACTCGCACAAGCACCTGCCGATGGCAGTGACCAGGTGGCAGCCGATATCCGCGTTTGTTTCGGTTTTGATGTCCGATCGTACCCTCTATGGAATGAGAATGCTTATGCATTGTTTGAGGCGGCGATCAACTATGCGCTCGGACTGGTGGGGCCGCCGTCGCAGGCCAGGAACCAGAGGCCGCGCAACGGCGCCACAGACGTCCCACAGGACGCCGTGCTCACCTGGACTCCGGGAGCATTCGCGGAAAAACATGATGTGTACTTCGGTACTGTCTTCCACGATGTCAACGATGCCGATAGAGCCAACCCAATGAACGTGTTGGCCAGCCGCGATCAGACAGCCCAAAGTTATGATCCCGAGGGTCTACTCGATTTCGGCCAGACCTATCACTGGCGAATCGACGAGATCAACGATCTGGATCCGAACAGCCCGTGGAAGGGCGGCGTGCAGAGCTTTGCGGTAATCGACCATTTCGTTGTGGATGACTTCGAAGATTACAACGACTATCCACCTTATGAGATATACAGTACGTGGATAGATGGATATGAGGACCCGATGAACGGTTCTCAGGTCGGTAATTTGACGCCGCCTATTGCCGAGACCACGATTATCCACGGCGGCAGGCAGGCGATGCCGTTCTTCTACGACAATAGCGCCGCGAATCGTTCAGAGGCCGTGCGCGCGTTTAGCCCTGCAAACGATTGGACCCGGGAAGGGGTCAATGAACTATCCCTGTGGTTCAAGGGTAACCCGCCGTATGTCGGAAGCTTCACCGAGTCGCCTGCCGGGACCTATACAATGACCGCCTCGGGCACGGACATCTGGGACGCGGCCGACGAGTTCCACTTTGCCTTCAAGGAGTTGACTGGCGCCGGGACAATCGTGGCGAAGGTCGATAGCGTGTCGAATACAGACCCCTTCGCTAAAGCTGGAGTTATGATTCGCAATACAATCGATGCAGATTCGGCCAACGCGTCGGTGCTTGTCACGCCAGAAAACGGTGTCCGGTTCCAGTTCCGCAACAGCGCCGGCGGCATCACCGACAGGTTTTTCGTCGAAGGCATTGTTGCCCCCCAGTGGGTGAAGCTGGAACGTACTGTAGGCGGACTTGTCAGGGCATATTACTCGGCGGACGGCGCGGCGTGGACGCAGGTGGGTTTGACAACAGTCTCGATGAATACGCCTATGTACATAGGTCTGGCGGTGACCAGCCATAATACGGCTCTCACGTGCGAAGCCAAATTCTCTAATGTGGGCTTCCCCGATACTAATGTGGATCTGCTGCAGTGGACCCATCAGGACATAGGCATGGTCAGCAACGAAGCCGAGCCGCTTTACGTGGCTGTTTCGAATGCTAACGGCACAATGGCAAGAGTCTACCATGATGATCCGAGTGCGGCGCTCATAAGCGCCTGGACTGAGTGGAACATAAAGCTTTCTGACTTCGCGGATCAGGGAATTGACTTGAGTGCCGTCGATACGATCGCAATCGGATTGGGCGACGGAGGTCCGGGCGGTGCTGGTACCATGTTCTTCGATGATATTCGTTTGTACCTGCGACCGATTGCAGACCCTGCAAATGACGGGTGACAATTTATGTTCTTGACTGAGTCTGAGCAATTTCGGGGCTCACGTCGAATGTTCTGGTGTGAGCCTCACCTCAGTTTCGAAGGAGGAACACTATGTACAAGAAATTGATTAATCTGTCCTGTTTGGTTCTGTTACTAGGCCTGGCCGGCAAAACCTCCGCCCAGCTCTTGGTGCACTATAAGCTCGATGAGACCTCCGGCACTGTTGCTGCCGATATGAGCGGCAAGGGCAATGATGGTGTCATTGACGGGGCTGCGAACTGGGCGCCCGGGTGGATAGATGGGGCACTGCAATTCGACGGGAGCCTTTCGGTTACTCTGCCTGCAGGTAACATGGGACTGCGATCGGATACAGGTTCGGTAGCATTCTGGATGAATATGGCTGAGCTGATGGGAGGTATAAACACGATATGGTGGGGCGGCGACAATACCACCGGTGGCGGCATGGGGCCGGAGAATGAGATGCACGTCCATATCGAGACTGCCGTGGCTGATGTATGGCAGGGCGGCGAGCTCTGCTTCAGGGTCTTGCATGGGCCGCTTGTTCACCTGCACTCCGATCCCGAAAAGGGCGATGCCAGTGTTCCCGGAAATCCTCCCGTCAACCCGGTCCTGGTGAACGATGGTCAATGGCACCATGTTGTATGCACCTGGGGGGACGCAGATGGTAATGTGAATCTGTACCTTGACGGCAGCCTCCTGCAGCAGGCTGCCTACACAACGCCTTCCTACCCGCTCACCAACATCTATCTGGGCCAGATGGCGGATGGCGGCCGTACCTACACAGGCCTGCTCGACGACGTTCAGATCTACGGCGGGGCACTGACAGAAGACGAGATTCAGATGGTCATGGCAGGCAGCGAAGTCCTGAGTCTCCCCGCAGCTCTGCCGGAGCCGGCCAACCAGGCGACAGACGTACCGCTGGACACGGTGTTGAGCTGGCTTGCGGGAGACAGAGCCGACAAGCACAACGTGTACTTTGGAACAAGCCTCGAGGACGTCGAGAACGCTGACACAACCAACCCGAGAGGTGTGCTCGTCGCTGAAAATCAGGATGCCAGCACCTATGCTCCGACCGAACTGCTTGAATTCGACCAGACCTATTACTGGCGTGTAGACGAAGTCAATGCCCCACCCGAAGCCGGAATAATCAAAGGCGACATCTGGAGCTTTACAACAGTCAACTTTGTCGTGGTCGATGATTTCGAGAGCTATACCGACTCTTCGCCGGACATCGTATATGAGACGTGGCTTGACGGATGGGAGATTGAGGAAAACGGTTCGAATATAGGTTACGCAGATCCTCCTACCATGGAACAGGACATCATTCACGGTGGCAGTAAGTCGATGCCGTTCTTCTACGACAATAACATGAGGTATTCACAGGCAGAAAGGTCACTGACGGGCTCAACGACCGACTGGACTGCAAACGATGTCGTAGCTGTTTCACTCTGGTTCAGGGGCAATCGGCGTTATGTAGGAAGCTTCGTGGAAGAGCCCGCCGGAACCTTTACGTTGACCGGCTCGGGTGCAGATATCTGGGCTGCGGCCGATGAGTTCCACTTCGCCTTCAAGGAGGTTACCGGGGCAAGTGCGATTATTGCAAAGGTAGAGAGCCTGGACAACACGGATCCATTTGCCAAGGCCGGTGTTATGATTCGCGACACTCTTGACGCGGACTCGCGTTACGCCGGAGTGTTCATCACTCCCGAGAACGGCGTCAGGTTTCAGTATCGCAACGCAGTAGCAGCCACAACAGAACGATCGTTCGCAGAAGGCATAACGGCACCTCAATGGGTGAAGCTCGAGCGCACGACGGGTGGGCTCATCCGGTCGTATTACTCGGCGGACGGCAGCACGTGGACGCGATTCAATTTGATTCAAGTTGCGATGGAAATGCCGGTGTACGTTGGCCTGGCGGTCACCAGCCACAACGCAGAGCTTGCGTGCCAGGCCGCGTTTTCCAATGTGAGCTTTCCCAACACCACGGTCGCTGCTGAGTGGACCGACCAGGATGTCGGCATGCTGAGCAACCACGCCGAGCCGATGTACTTGGCTCTCAACGGCAAGGCCGTTTATCATGATGATCCCAATGCGGTGCTGATAGATACCTGGACACAGTGGACCGCCCCCCTGCAGGCATTTGCAACCCAGGGTATCGATCTGACCAATGTCGAGACGCTTGCCGTCGGTTTCGGCGACAAGGACAATCTTCGACCCGGCGGCTCAGGCACTGTATACTTTGACGATATTCGCCTGTACCGGCCGCAGGCGGTCGAGGGGCCAGTGTCGGTGCCGATCGAAAACTCCAGCTTCGAGCTGCCCGGCACAGATAAGCAGACAGGCTTCGACAACGTAGCAGGTTGGAGTACGGACGGACCGTGCGCTGACTCGGGCGTCGAAACCGGATATACGCCCACCGACGGTGACTGGACTGCCTATTTGATGAGCGGCGACCCATCGGTGTGGCAGTTGACGGATCACATAATCGCTGAGGGACAAACCATTGAGCTTAAAATCGACGCCAGAATCACCTGGGCCGCCACATCCATGCTGATGGTCATCTACTACGATGATAACGAAACAAGAGTCCCAGTGGCAACCATTGATGTTGTGCTTAGCGACTCGATGCAGGAGTTTAACCTCTCGTTTTCGGCCGGCGATGTTCCAGAGTCGGTCGGCCGGAACGTCGGTATTGAATTCTCTAATTCTAGCTCCGGAGACACATGGGTGGGCCTCGACAATGTGCGCCTGGAGGCCTCAGCCAAGTGAGAAGAGTGACACGAGTCCGATTTTGCAGGCGCTTGCGCCGCAGTCACTAGTAAGGAGTATGGCCAGCTGCCAAACGAGGGCAGCCAAAATATATACTTTCACGGATGAAAGGAACATTGGAAATGATCGAGTCGAACCAGCGAGGCGCTTTGCTACTTGCGCTTTCTTTCGGCCTGGCCTGCCCATCTCTGTATTCGCAGCCCCAGGCAAAACACGGACTTCACTTTGAGACGCCGGCCACGGTCTGGGACGAGGCAATGCCTCTCGGGAACGGGCTGCTCGGTGCACTCCTCTGGGGTGACGGCAAGCCGCTGAAGATTTCTTTGGATCGGACGGACCTTTGGGACCTTCGGCCTGTGCCGCAATTTTACAGTGAGGACTATTCGTATGAGAAAATGAGGCAGTGGGTTGCCGCCGGCAGAATAGAGGACCTTCATCGACTGTACGATGACCCTTACGGAAATCCCGGACCGACGAAGATACCTGCAGGAAGGGTCGAACTTATCATAGGTGAGAAGGTCTTCGAAAGTGCGTCACTTGATCTTGCCGGCGCGCAAGCGACGGTTAACTTCAAAGACAAAACGCGCGTCCGTGCGTTCGTTCATGCGACCGAGCCCGTGGGTGCAATACAGATCGAATCGGGCGAGAAAGTAGAAGTCAAGCTGCTGGCGCCGCCGTTTGCGGGCAAGGTCACCGACGAAGCAGGGCCCGGTAAGATAAGCGCCGGCGATCTGGCGAGTCTGAGATACAAAGCGCCCGTGCACAGACGGGGTGACAACTGGACAGGGTACCTCCAGGAGGGCTGGGGCGGATTCCGGTTTGCCGTTGTGGTCGCCTGGGAAGCGACGGGTCGCAAATGGCAGGGAGTCTGGTCGGTGGCGACAAGCAATGAGTCAGAGGAGCCGTTTCAGACTGCCAGGAAGAATTGTGAAGAAGCTCTGGGCACAGGATTTGATCAGTTGCAGGCAGCCCATCGCAGGTGGTGGCATTCTTATTGGAGCAGATCGTCTCTGCGAGTTCCCAATTCTGTCATCGAGAGGCAGTGGTATCTTGAAATGTACAAGTTCGGCGCCGCGGCACGGGCCGACACGCCGCCGATTACACTTCAGGGTCCGTGGACGGCAGATAACATGAAGATCCCTCCATGGAAGGGCGATTACCACCACGATCTGAACACAGAGCTGAGCTATTGGCCGGCCTACAGCGGGAATCAGCTTGATGGTGCGCTCGGGTTTGCGAACTGGCTCTGGGATACTAAGGATACGGCGAAGGCCTGGACGAAACGCTTCTTCGATCTGCCTGGGCTCAATGTCCCTATGACGGCGGACCTCAACCAGGAGCAGATCGGCGGCTGGCATCAGTACACGCACTCGGCTACTACAGCGGCCTGGCTTGCCCATCATTTCTATCTACATTGGCGGTACAGCATGGACGCCGATTTCCTGCGCGACCGAGCATATCCCTGGCTGCACGAGACAT
>LJTR01000182.1 GCA_001303465.1 Phycisphaerae bacterium SG8_4 | reverse complement strand
GCTTGAGGAAAGACGAATCAAGAGCCAGTAGTTACGTCCAAAAGGTTAATCCAGCTTCTCCCTGGGCTATGATTCTGTGGGTTAGGCTGCTACTGACCATAGAGAAACACAGACAGTAAAAGTCACAACATATGAAGTCCACACTGGAGCGTCTACTGGATGAGAGTTCGTCGCTAGAGGTTGCCAATTCGATACGAACTCAAGGTCCGGAGGCTACATGCGAGCATCTCGAGACGTTGATTGCCAGAGGATCGACCGACCCCAACCTATTTAGATGCCTCGGCGTAATTCAGCTGATGGTAGGAAAAGCTAGTGATGCCGAAGCAAGCTGCCGCGAAGCACTTAATTTGAATGTAAGAGACCACCAAAACGTGTTGGCACTCGGGTTATGTCTTCATAAATTGGGAAAATTTCGGGACGCCGAGCGACATTACCGAAAAGCACTGGAAGATGGTTCTGACGTTTGGGTCCTATGGAACGAACTCGGACGTGCATTAAACAATCTCGGCAATCTCTTGGAGGCGCGCGACGCATTCGAGAAAGCCACTCGCTTGGCTCCTGAGGAAGGCGAGCCATGGAGGAATCTGGGGCACATTTGGCGGCGACTCGGGAACTGGAGACGGGCCGCTGAAGATTTTCAGAGAGCGACTGATTTATCTCCTGATGATGGGGATGCACTGCTTGGCCTTGCCACTGTCCAGCTCGTTGAGGGCCGGCTAGTTTTTGCAGAAACTAGTCTTCGAAAGCTTCTAAAATTTGATTCCGGTAATGCCCAGGCAGCGACACACTTGGGAATCTGCCTTTATAAACAGGGACGCCTAACCGAGGCCTGCGACACCTACAGGAAAAGCTTGGACGCAGTACCTGACATGCCGGATACACTGGTGAACTATGGCATTTCTCTCCATGCTCTCGGTAACTACGTTGATGCAGCAAGCTGTTTCCGGAGAGCAGCATCACTGGGATTGAGAAGTCCTGGCGTTATCGCACGATATGCTGAGTCATTGGCCGCGTCCGGGGACGTCGCCGAGGCGATCAAAGAAATTGTAGATTACGTCTCGCAGTCCCTTGGAGAGGACGTCGATACAGAGGAGCTATGGCATCTGGCTGAGGTCTCGCGGTCACTGGGGAGTCTAGATGAGGCGATCGAGTGTTATCGCCGCAGTTTACGAGGTAGCCTAAACAACGCGAAACTAAATTTTCTTCTTGGCGCCACGCTCGCCGAAAAGGGCGATCTTAATGAGGCGCTTAAAATAATCGACCGAGCTTTAGCCTTAAGGCCCACATATCAGTCGGCTATCGCATGCAAGGTCGCCATACTGAGGAGACTTGGCAGGAAGGAGAGTGCGCGCGACTTGCTCGATCTGCAGCGAGACGTACTCTGCCGGACTCTGAATGCCCCAGGCGGCTATGCGGATCTAGAATCATTTAACAAAGCACTTGTTGAACGAGTGTTGGCGGAACCTACCCTAAAGTATGAGCGGGAAGGCAATGCAACCCGGCAGGGTGCTCACACGGGTGTGCTGGATACCGAGAAACCCGGGCCCTTGCGTGACCTCGTGATGATGATTGAGGGTGTCGTGAGAGATTACCTTGAAGATCTGCCTTTTTTATCGGGACATCCGTTACGGGGGAGGTGCCCTGCGCGCTGGAAGCTGCAAATTTGGGCCGTCGTGATGGACAGAGGAGGTCATCAGGTCGCCCATGCCCACGACGACGGCTATTTGAGTGGTGTTTATTATCCATCCGTCCCAAATTCTGTATCAGGTGGCGGAGAGGCTGGCTGCCTTGAGCTAGGAAGGCCCGCCGACAAGTTGGCTGGCCAAGAAGAACACGACGTCCGCTTGATTCGGCCGGAGCCCGGTCGTCTGATTGTCTTTCCATCCTACTGTGTCCACAGGACCATTCCGTTGGAAACATCCGGCACGCGCATAAGCATCGCATTCGATATGGTGCCTAAGGAGTGGGGGTCTCATAAACATGACACAAGTGTTAACAAAATTTCTTCTACGGAGGAAATGGTCACTTTTTTGAGGAAGGTCACTGCGGGTCAGATACAACACAGCGGAGATAGCCTGCTGGAACATTTTAAGGGCGTGAGATCTGTGCTACGTATTTGGGGGGAACGGCCAGAGGTTTACAACGCGGGTTTATTCCATTCGGTCTACGGTTCCGAATCCTTCAAGTCGGGACCGGTTTCCGCCGATAGACGTTGCGAGGTTACGGCGCTTATTGGGAAGGAGGCAGAAAGGTTGGCATGGCTTTTCTGTACTGTTCGCCGATATACACTTTTTGACTCTGTAACAAAGCCAGAGCACGGTCAACGGATCCAGTCCCGAGAAGACGGGCAGTGGATTGATCTGAATCCCAAGGAGTTCCGCGACTTAATAACAATTACTGTCGCTAATTGGGTGGAGCAGGCGGAACGCCGGCCGAGCGATAGACGACTGAGACCTAGGCCGCCATTATTAGCGATGCGTTCGTACCTTTCGGAAGAAGCCCGGGCGCATTTCGACAGAGTCTGCAGGCGAATGCATGGATTAGGCGGTTGATTACAGTAGGGCTGGCAACTTCAGCGCCTAGCGTCGAGCTTGGGTACGCTGAAAAGCCGTGTCTACCTCTGATGTTCAGTTTCAGAATCAATAGTAAGCTCACGTCGCCTCGGAATCCCCGCGGAAGCCGGCACTCTCAAATCTGTCCCTGCAGTCCCGGCAAGTTTGATCGATAACCTGTTTTTTTGTCGGGTAGTCGCCATCCCGGTGACTGAGCGTGACTTTTTAAACATTGCACTTCCGTCTGAGTGAAAGAAGTTAAAAAAGTTTAGGGATTGCGTGTCTTTTTGTATCAGTCACCGAGAAAATTAGAGGGATCTATTGGCAGGCATGGCTGACAAGGGCCTCGGCATATGGATTAGGTACGTTATCCATTGGCTGGCATGGCGAGGATATCGATCAGTAGCCTGCCGGTAAATATCCGAACTTTGACATTTGTTGCCTGTGTGCCTGGACAATGGCCCCTATCTGATCAGAGGACAATTTACCAGGCCACTGGTTCTTCTTGCCGGATCGGAAAAACCGCTGAGAGGCGGGGCTGCGCTCGATGAATCCTTTCCGAGACTCCTGCTGTCTTAGTTCCCGGAAAGAGCTAAACTGAATAGCCCTTTTGATGGTCTTTTGGTGTCTTCGCATTTTCAAAAAGGCGATTATCCCTCCAAAGGTCTTTACCGGGCGAAGGATCAGGTCCTCGTAGCGCACCAAGTGCAAACTCGGACCTTCTGATTTTGTCCAGCTTTCGACATGATCTGACCAGGATCCCAGGATGCTGGCGACATTCGCTTCGTCGGTTGGGGAGCCAGTCATTGGATTGTTCAAAAATCCGATCGCCTGATCGAGCGACAGACCAAAATGATCCGCCAATGAAATAACAACATCAAGGGGATTTCTTAAGATATAAATTGCCCCGGCGGTCACCGACATTTCGTGCAGGGACTCGCCCTCAAAAGCCCCCAAATAACTGTGCGTCTTGACGATCACGGAACCGGCACGGCTAGCCGCGATATCACGGTGCACCTGTGTTCGAAGTCGGCAAATCTCATGCAAAGACAACTCTTCGATAGACCTGTCGGTATGGCGTTCGTACCAATACGGCTTAGAGTCGTCCGCGAAATATTTATCCAGCGCATTAATATCCGATGGCTCCACTGCGCCATCCAAATAATTCTGGAGAAAAGCTCGGACCCAGGTATTGCCAGATTTCGGGTAGGAAGCGAGCCAAACTATGCTACTCATAGACGAATTCCGTTATTGCAGACTCTAAAATGAGCCTCGAAATATGGTACTGAGCACCTGCCTTGAGAAAGGTATAGCGAAATCAGCGAGCGCAAAAACATGTCAGAATCTGAAATGGCGACAAAACCCGTAATTTGGAAGACCCCTGTACAATGCCACCCCCCTGTTACCTAACTATTTTGGCTCGGGTTTCTTCGTAACAATGTCGCCAAAATAGAGGATCGCCTCAGAAACCCAACCGTATACTTCGTTGATGATGCCGCGTCGCAGAGCCGGGCATCTCCGAATTAGTACATCCCGTCCAAATTCTCTCCGAACTCCCTCGTCAATCAAATCCGGCAAAAGGTCAAGTTGGGGGATGCCAGAGCGATTGTCCGTTAGAATGAAAAATCTCTTGTCGTAGAAAGGTTGGTAGTTTTTGGAGCACTCTTTACGATGGCTCCAGCTTGAAAGCCCGTGTCGTTGCACAAATTCAGCGAAGACAGGATCGTGAGGCTCTTCGATAATTTTCTCAAGGGCAACGAAGTCGGTTAGCCCGGCCGCGGCAAACAAGCTTATAAAGCTGCGATTTTGACGTAGCATATCCTCCCAGAGATGCTTTGGAATCGTGTTGCGATTCTCGCGATAAACATACAGTTCGTATAAGAGGAGAACACTGTTGATCATCATTTTGATCGCTGTGTTGACGCCACTCCAGATAAAGTCGCGATACTCCTGTTTAGCGGGATCGGTTCTGAAGTGTGCAGGCACCTTCGTCTGCAGACCTTTCTGTTCTCGCCAATGCGACCAGATTTCGATACTCGCAAACCATACTTGGCGAAGGTGAAAGGACAAGAATGTAAGGCAAAAACGAAAACTTTCTTGCTCTCTGATGAGCATTTCACGGCTTTTGTCTATAGGTTTCAGAGTTTTGGCACGAATACGATGGCCTGCCGATGCAGGCCCAACCAAATCTTCGATTTGGCCCAGAAGACACTCGTTTTGCCGAAGCCAGCTGTTGATGGCCCGCCAAATGTCTCCAAGCGCTATTTCGCACTCCTCGTATAGATGAGCTTTGGCCAAAGCTTGAAGTTGCTCGCGCACGGACTTCCGAGCGAGACTGTCAGGCGTAACATCACGAATTGCGTTCGGATTGGCCCAAAGAAGGAGGCTCCTGATTCCCGGATGCATACCCGCTTCGACTTCGTGTGATCGCCGGGTCGGACAATATCGGACTGGCGGCACAACACGGTCAGCGAGTGAAGGGTCTATACCCATTGCCCGGGCTCGGTGACGTATCTCTTTAATTTCTGGAAAATTGGATTCGGAAACTTTTCTAGTTTCTGTGGATGAATCGAATTTTCCGAATTTGTCGGGCATTGTCGCTACGCCTCCAGCTGCGGGTCCTCAAGGCTCAATAATCTGGGCCGCCACCTGCGAGGACGTCGCTATAATGTTCCGGCTAGGAGCAAAATGGTAATTATTCGTCGCTGCGGAATCGGATTTTGCAGAAGCCATGTCAGCATCTTCATCTCAAGATACACAGAGAGCTTTCGTAAACAAGCTTACGAGTCTTGTCAAAAAAGGCCGTTCGTCCCAGGCCCTAGCACTGTTAAAAGAATCGCCAGTCAGACACGCTGGGGACCCAAGTATCTATCTGATAGCCGCGCGTGCCTCGATAATTACGGGCGCGAGAAAAGATGCGGAGCGCTGGCTCGATCTAGCTTCCCGCAGTCGGCCTTCGGCGGCTAGAGCCTGGAAAAAGATAGGGCTAGGCTACGTAGAATTGAGGCGAATGGGCAAGGCCGCTATCTGTTTTCAGCATGCCGCTTCGATTGACCCTTTTTCCGCCAAGCCTCTGATTTTACTTGCCAGAACTCGACTTGACCAAGGTCGACCGAACGAAGCATGGAGGACGCTAGAAAAAGCACGCGCTCTGGATCCAGAGGATGCAGAGGCGGCAACCGTCATGGCAGTGTTATTGGAGAAGAGAGGCGAGCTAACAGAGGCGTTAGCCGTGTTGGAATCTCACGCAAATTCGCTAGAGGCTGAAATTGACACCCTATTGTGTTGGTCAAGAGTCTGTCGTGCATTAAATATCGAGTCCGATCTAATTAGGCGCTTGCGAAGTCACCTCAAGCGGTCCGTCCCTGATTGCGTGAAATCCTCCCTCTTGTTCGAGTTGGCCGCTCAAAAAGAACGGTTACAAGACTACGAAGGAGCATTTGAGGATGCACGCCGAGCGAATATTCTCGCTGCGCCGAAGTTCGACCCCGAGTCATTCGAGCGCCTAATTCAGTCAGTTCTGGATGTTGGTGTCGGAGTTCAAGAGTCGGCACCTGTTGGCCAACGGCCGTGTCGATTTGACCCAATCTTCATAGTGGGAGTGCCGCGATCCGGTACGACACTCGTCGAGCAGATTCTTTCAATGCATCCGCAAATCCTGGCTATTGGGGAACACACACGATTGCAACGAGCGGCGGAAAGGTGGGCAATCGAAACCGGCGAGCCGTATCCGTATTGCTTAAGTCAGGGAGATGCTCATTTGCTGGAAAAACTGCGTGGAGACTATCTGGGTGCAATTACAGACTTAAGCAAGGCAACTCGCTGGATTACGGACAAAATGCCGACGAACTTCCTGAGGCTTGGTGTGGCTGCCCGGCTGTTTCCCGGAGCTCGCGTCGTGCGCTGCACACGTGATCCTTTGGATACGGGTGTTTCCTGCTTTTTTCAGGAGTTTGGCGGACCCGAAACCGAATTCGCCGGGAAAATGGAACATATAGGCCGATTTATTTCGGCGGAATCCAGGCTGATGTCTTTCTGGCGCAGAGCTTTGTCTCTTCCGCTAATCGAGATGCCCTATGAGAGCCTCGTATCCGATCCAGTAAACAGCGCGAAAAGACTTCTGTCTTTCCTCGATCTAGACTGGGCTGATGACTGCCTTCGATTCCATGAGTCAAGGCGATATGTCGCAACCCCTAGTAGCGCCCAAGTGAGATGTCCAGTCTACCGGACTTCAATTGGCCGACACCGGCACTATGCTTCACATCTTCAACCGCTGTTTGAGGCACTTCAAATATCCGAGTGAGCGTGCCGAGCGCTCCATAGATAAATAATGTCGTCTCCTCGGATCAAAATTTCTATGAAAACGAGCAAACGATCGTCGCCAGGCTAGCGTTAGGCCCATCTGGTAGGGGCTAGGTCCGAGGCGGGGCCACAATTTCTCTCGGGGCCGGCAGATCAAGCAGACTTCTTCTTCGAAACTCTCTTCTTCCTACTGGCTGTCTTGCGTCGGATCGACTTCTTTTTCGCGACCGCTTTCTTTCTGCTGGCTGCCTTTTTCTTCCTTGCGGGCTTTTTCTTTGTCGTCGCTTTCTTCTTGGCAACAGCCTTCTTTCTGCTCGCGGCTTTCTTGCGACTCGGTGCCTTCTTTTTGCTTACGGCTTTCTTTTTGGCCGCAGTCTTCTTCTTGCTCGCTGCTTTCTTTTTCGTGGACGGGCGTTTCGCCGTCGCCTTCTTTTTGGAGACTTTCTTCGCGGCCGGGCGCTTCTTGGGCTTCTTGGTGCCGAAGGCTCTGTCGATTTCTGCCTCGATTCTGGAGACAGCCTTGTCGAGGAACTCGCTCTTCTTCAGATGTTTTCTCGCCTCGTTATACATCTGCCGAACGCGACGCTTGTCCTCTTCCGTGATGCGCAGCTCGTCCCGGGCATCCGCCAGCATCTGCTCCAATTTCTTGACTTGCTTCTGGGCTGCCTTGGAGCCGGAGAGCGCTGCTTTTTCAGCCTGTGCTTCCAGACGCTTGCGAATATTTTTCACTTTATCGGCGGCACGTTTGCCCCGCCGAATGAGCGCCTGAAGTTCTCTGTTCAGGCGATTGAAAGTCTGCTGCGCATTTTTTGAAAACTGCGCGCGCGCGTCGTGAAAGGCCTTCTCGAGGTCCTGAAGGTTATTGGTCATCTTTTTTGGTCCCCTGATTCTTGTAGATCGTTTCGAGCTGGACTCAAAACAGAGCCTCGTGGTCTCTATAGTACACGAGAGCTAGCCGCGCCGTTGACTGTGCCGCCGGAACGCGGCCATTACAATAGGCAGCCTGGCCGACGCTCTTGCGTGGACCGCAGGAGTGACAGGAACATAAGTTCCGGAAACTTGTCATCAAAAACGGTGTGAATAGTGTTTTACGCTGCTGCCTGCCAAACAGACTTTCCGTCAGCGAAATCCCGAGAGGATATTCCGGCACGGGTACGTCGCATGAGCGAGATCATCGAGCAGACGATTCTCGGTTACGAGCCGTTCTTCGACATCCGTCTGCTGGCGTTTCCGGAATTCGCCCACGCGGTGCCGGCCTATCCGACGGTGGATGAACTGATGCGGCGCCTGGCGGTGCCCGTGCCCAACGAGCATACCGATTTGTACGAGGCGCTGGCGCGCAAGTATGGCTGCTACATTCAAACCGGATCGTTTCTCGAAATGGATCCCGAGTTTCCGTACGCCATATTCAACACCACCGTACTCGTAGGTCCCGAAGGAATTCTCAGCAAATATCGGAAGGTCAATCCCTGGATCCCGTGGGAGGTCCACGCAAGCCCCCATGATTTTCCCGACTATCCTCTGGACCCCTTCCCGGTCGCGCGGACGGAGCTCGGCAAGATAGCGGTGGCCACATGTTATGACTGGCTTTTCCCCGAGACGATCCGTGAGCTGGCATTTCGCGGTGCCGAAGTGATCGTCAGGATTTCCGCGTACATGGATCCCTGGGGCACGGCGGAGCCCATGAACTGGTGGACGCTGGTCA
>LJTR01000181.1 GCA_001303465.1 Phycisphaerae bacterium SG8_4 | reverse complement strand
ATACGGGGCTCCATGTGCCGCTGCTTATCCGTTTTCCCGCCCCGTATCAAAACCTATCACCTGCTGCAGCGGGCGCTCGGGTCGACAGACTGGTCAGTTCGGTTGACCTTGGCCCGACGGTTTTGAGCCTTGCCGGATTGGCGATCCCCGGATATATGCAGGGCACACCGTTTGCCGGCAAGAAGGCCGCTCCGGCGCGAGAATATATCTTCGCCGCGGCAAGCCGGGTTGATGAGGCCTATGAGTTCTCGCGCTGCGTGCGTGACGAGCGCTATAAATACATTCGCAACTTTCTGCCGCATCTGCCGTATATCCAGCCGAGCGAATATCCCGACAGGGCGGAGATCATGAAGGAGTTGCGACGGGCGGCCGCCGAAGACGACCTCTCGGAAGCACAGAGAGCGCTCTGGATGGCGACCAAGCCGGTGGAGGAGCTCTACGACACCGTGGCCGACCCGCACGAGATCCGGAACCTTGTCGATTCACCGCAGCACGTCAGGATTCTCCAAGGGCTGAGAAGCGTGCTCCGCAGATGGATGCTCCACACGCGTGACACAGGCCTGCTGCCGGAGGCGGAGATGCACATTCGCGCCGAAGGCTCGACCCCGTACGAGATGGCGGGCAGTTCCCGCCAGTTTTCTCAGCGGCGCATCCTCCAGGCAGCCGATCTGGTCGGCACAAGGCCTGCGAACGTTTCGAAGCTGGTGAAGTTGTTGGGCGATTCGGACAGTGCCGTTCGGTACTGGGCTGTCATTGCTCTGACAGCTCTTGGCAGCCAGGCCGAGTCGGCTGCCGAGACGCTGAATGGACTGCTGGAAGACCCGGCTCCAAACGTCCGCTTCGCCGCAGCCGGGGTGTTGTGCAAAATGGGTTGGTGTGAGAATGCTTTGCCCGTATTGGCTTTGGGTCTGGAAGACGAACGAGAAGAGACGGTCCTGTACGCCGCGCGCGAATTGCAGAGTCTCGGCGAGAAGGCGCGCCCGGTTGTCCAGCAGATGGCCGGTGCCAGAGCGAAGTACATAAAACTGGACGGGACACCCATAAATAACAATCATGCAATGTTCATCGACTGGGCCCTGATGCACGCCATTGAGAACTGCAGTGAGTAGATCAAATATCAAAAAGCAAAATGAAAAATTGAGGAAGTCATCATCGCAGAGCGCTGATTCAGCAATTCTGGTATTTGGCGTTTGACACCTCCTATGAGCGATCAACTTTCAAATCAAGACAAGGGCAGCGTCGCCTATGTGATGCAGGTGTGTCTGGTAGCTGCTCTCGGGGGGCTTCTGTTCGGTTACGACACGGGGGTCATCAACGGCGCGATCGGCCCTCTCAAGGCACATTTTACCCTTGATGCGCGAGCCGAAGGGTGGGCGACCGGTTGCGCGCTTCTCGGATGCGCCATCGGGGCCGCGGTCGCCGGCGTGCTGAGTGACCGGCTGGGTCGAAAGAAGGTGCTGATCATCTCGGCGATTCTCTTTTTTGTCTCGGCGGTAGGAACCGCTCTGCCCAGGGATATCACGACTTTCATTATCTTTCGAATCGTCGGCGGCGTAGGGGTAGGCGCCGCGGCCCTGTCGTCGCCCATGTACATCGCAGAGATAAGCCCGGCAAGGATCAGAGGCCGAATGGTCTCGGTCAATCAGTTTGCGATCGTGACCGGCTTTCTGATCGTGTACTTTGTGAATTACTTCATCGCCCTTCAGGGCGATTCGGCATGGAATCAGCAGTTCGGCTGGAGGTGGATGTTCGGCTCGGAAGCGCTGCCGGCCGTGTCCTTGCTGGTCTTGCTCTTTTTCGTGCCCGAAAGCCCCCGCTGGCTGACCAAGCAGGATCGCAGTGACGAGGCGCTGGAGATTCTGACCCGGGTCGACGGCGCCGACTATGGCCGAACCGAATTGCTTGAGATCAAGGACGCGCTGGCCCGCGAGAGCGGATCGCTCAGGCAATTGTTCCAGCCGGGAATGAAGATTGTATTGGTGATTGGCATCGTATTGGCTGTCCTCCAGCAGGTTACGGGGATTAACGTCTTCCTCTACTTCGGCACGGAAATCTTCAAGAAGATGGGTTCGCAGACCCACGCCGCTCTTGCCCAGACTGTGATAGTCGGTGCGGTTAACCTGAGTTTTACCATCGTAGCTATCTGGACGGTTGATCGGCTGGGCCGAAGACCTCTGATGATGATCGGTTCTGCCGGGATGGGAATCTCGCTGCTGGCCATGGGCCTTGCGGCCTTCTGTCAGAGAACAGAATTGTGGATATTGCTATTCATCCTCGGCTATATCGCCTGCTTTGCCCTTTCGGTTGGCCCCGTAACCTGGGTAATTCTTTCGGAGATCTTCCCCACCCGGATTCGAGGCAGGGCGATGGCCATTGCTACCGTGTGTTTGTGGGTCGCAAACTATGTTATTTCACAGACGTTTCCCATGATGGACGAAAACGAGTGGCTGCTTGAGAAGTTCCACCGTGCCTTCCCGTTTTGGCTTTACGGTGCCTTCTGTGCTGTCCTGCTGGTCTTTGTCTGGCGTTTTGTTCCGGAGACAAAAGGCAAGACGCTGGAGCAAATAGAGAAACACTGGATGCATTAGAAGACGATATCAAACTGCAAAAAGCAAAATGTAAAATTGAGGAGCCCGCCTTCGGCGGGGCTGTCTTGTGCTTCTTGTCAGAAGAGTCTCGCCGAAGGCGATTCCGCAATTTTGATTTTTGATCTTTGATTTTTGATTTCTGGTTACCAGGTGAATCTTCCGCAAAGAATAACTATCGAGAGCCATACGATAACCGTCGTGCCGAGGTACGCCGAGACAGACAAAGGCGGGGTCGTTCATCACAGCGTCTACCCGGTGTGGTTCGAGATGGGGCGGACCGAGCTATTGCGGGCCAATGGCGTTGCGTACAAAGACCTCGAGCAGGCTGGTGTGTTCTTCGTGGTGGCCAGGCTGAGCGTCAAATACCGCAGGCCCGCCTTGTATGACGAGGAGCTCAAGCTGGAAACGACCTGCTCGGAGGTTACCGCCAGCAGGGTCAATCATACCTACAAGCTGACGAACTGCGACGGAGTGATCCTGGCCGAGGGCACCACAACCCTGGCGTGTGTCAATTCAGAGGGCAAGATTCGAAGAATACCGGAATTTATGTACCCCAATTTGCAGAAAGAAGCCTAAATTTCAAATTTCAAATTTCAAAACTCAGACTGATTTGATATTATCGACTCCCGGGTGATGAAGTAGGCGATTATCAGCAAGATTCACTCTGAGTTGTCCGCACTTGGTCGACGAGCGGTGAAGCAATGACAAAGTAGTCGTTTTGGGTTGATATGGGTTCGGACAAGAAAGAGAACTGTGGTCTGTTTGGCATTTTTGGCGATGCCGAAGCAGTTGAAAAGACGTATTTTGGCCTGCACAGCCTTCAGCACCGGGGGCAGGAATCGGCTGGGATCGCATCGAGCGACGGCCGGTCGATCCAGTGCTATACCGCTATGGGTACGGTCAGCAGGGTCTTCCGCTCGGGCAGGGCTGTCTTTGACAAATTGGCCAACTCCGTAGCGATTGGGCACGTCCGGTATTCGACGACGGGCGCCAGCCGGGCCGTAAACTCTCAGCCGCTGCTGGCCGAATACTCTCGAGGTCAGGTGGCCGTAGCTCATAACGGCAATCTGATAAATGCCCCTCTACTGCACGACGAGTATGAGGCGTACGGCAGTATCTTCAAGTCTACCAGCGATACCGAGGTGATCATTCATTTGCTCGCCAAGCCGACCCACGTCAGCAAGCCTGATCCGCTGGCGCACGTGTTGAACCACCTGCAAGGTGCGTATAGCCTGCTCTTTCTCTTTGCCGATCGCATTGAGGCGGCTCGCGACCCCTACGGGATCAGGCCCCTGTGCATAGGTCAGACCGAGCAGGGTGCTTATGTTATTGCCAGCGAGACATGTGGTCTAGATGCCATTGGAGCCCGATTCGTTCGTGAAGTCGAGCCCGGCGAAATCGTCCGACTGGATAAGGACGGTCTGTCCAGCAGGTTCTTCGTTAAGCCCGGCACAATCACCCCGGCGCACTGCATCTTCGAGCACGTCTATTTTGCCAAGCAGAGCAGCACTATTTTTGACGAGAATGTGCACGGATTCAGAAAAAAGCTCGGAAGACGGCTCGCCGAAGAACACCCTGTCAACGCCGACGTGGTGATACCCGTGCCGGACTCGGGGACCTCGGCGGCGATAGGTTATGCTCAGCAGAGCAGGATACCCTTCGACATGGGGATAATCAGAAGCCATTACGTTGGCCGGACGTTCATCTCTCCGGACCAGAGATCGAGGGAGTTGGAGGTAAGACTCAAGCTGTCGGTGGTGGATGAAGTCGTGGCCGGCAAGCGCCTCGTGGTGGTGGACGATTCAATTGTACGCGGCACGACGACAAGGGGCAAGATCAGGGCGTTGCGCCAGGCCGGGGCGAGGGAAATCCACATGCGGGTAAGCTGTCCGCCTCTGAGGTTTCCCTGTTTCTACGGGGTGGATTTTCCCACCAAAGAAGAGCTGCTGGCGAACAACCGCGATCTTGAGCAGATCAGGGAGTTTCTCGAGGTTGACAGCATAGGCTACATGTCGCTGGAAGGGCTTCTTCAGTGCGCAGCCTTGCCCGCGGACCACTACTGCGCAGCCTGCTGGGACGGCGAATACAGGATACCGATAGATGTCACCGTCAACAAGTTCACTATGGAACACTACCAGATGAAGATGTTTGATGAATTGGACTAAATTCATAGTAATTATTCTGTCCGCCAATGGGTAAGCATATCAGCTACGAACAGTCCGGGGTTAGTATTGACGCCAACGACCGGATGGTCAGGCAAATCTATTCGGCCGTCGCCAGCACGTTCAGCCCGCGAGTGATCGAATCGAAGGATGGCTTTGCAGGGATGTTTCGTCTGGACTACGACGAAAGGCTCTTCAAAAAGAACTACAAGAACCCAGTCCTCGTTGCGTGTACTGACGGCGTAGGCAGCAAGGTCCAGCTCGCGGGCGAGATCAAGAAGTTCGACACTGTCGGCATCGACCTCGTGGCGATGAGCGTTAACGACATGCTAGTGCAGGGCGCCGAGCCGCTATTCTTTCTGGACTACCTGGCGGTTAATAAGCTGCAACCCGAATTCGTGGCCGAGCTTGTGAAAGGAGTCGCCGCCGGGTGTCGTCAGGCCGACTGCGCGCTGATCGGCGGAGAAACCGCCGAGATGCCGGATACGTACGCGCCGGGTGATTTCGACATGGCCGGCTTCGCGGTTGGCGTCATCGAGCGAAAGAAGATCATCACAGGCCGGATCATAAGAAAAGGCGACGTGGTTCTCGGTCTTGCCTCGAACGGATTGCACAGCAACGGATATACGCTCGTTCGCAATATCTGTTTCAAACGAGCCGGACTAAAGATGACGGACAAGCCCGAAGCACTCGGCGGCGCCGCGCTGGGCGATGTTCTGCTTGAACCGACCCGGATTTACGTTCGTCCGCTGACAAAACTACTCTCGAAGTACAAGGTCAAGCGAGTCGTCCACGGGATGGCGCACATTACCGGCGGAGGACTGGTGGGCAACATTCCGCGAGTCTTGCCGAAAGACTGCAACGCGGTTATAAAGAAATCGAGCTGGCCCAGGCACAAGATATTCACATTTCTGCAGGAGGCCGGGCCCGTCGAAGAAGCCGAAATGTTCCGGGTCTTCAATATGGGGATAGGGTTCGTGCTCATCGTAGCTGAGGATTTCGCCGATTCGATAACGAAGAAGCTGACGAAATTCGGCGAGAAGGTCTATCGCGTAGGTAGGATAACCACAGGGACCGGCGAAGTGGTCCTCAAATAACGAGCAGGAGGCAATAGTATGAGCGGCATTTTCGGAGTAGTCTCAAAGGGAAACTGTGCGGAAACACTTTTCTATTCCACCGATTATCACTCACATCTGGGCACCGAATACGGGGGTATTGCCGTGCTCAACGGCAGTAGCTTCACGCGCCAGATACACAACCTGAGTCAAAGCCAGTTCAAGTCAAAATTCTATGATGACTACGAACGCATAGAAGGCAACAAGGGCATCGGCGTTATCAGTGACTACGACGAACAGCCGATTTATCTGAACTCGAGATTCGGGCCCTTCTGCGTAGTCACCAGCGGATTTGTGGAAAACGCCGAGGAGCTTGCGACGGATCTGCTCAACAAGAGAGTGTCTTTCAGCGAGGTCAGCGGCAGGGCGGTTAACACGCCCGAATTGATGGCAAAGTTGATCAATCGGGGTGACAATCTGGTCGACGGCATAGAGAAGGCATTTGACGTCATTGAGGGTTCGTGTTCGCTGTTGTTACTGCACGCCGACGGAATATATGCCGCCAGGGACAAACGCGGATATACGCCGCTGATCGTCGGCAGGCGAGACGACGCGTGGGCGGTAACTGCCGAGACCAGTGCCTTTCCGAACAACGGATTCGAGGTCGTCAAGCATACCGAGCCGGGTGAGATCGTTCTGCTCACCGAGGACGGGATGGTCAAGAGCAAACGTTGTTTCGATGGTGAAAGTCAGATATGCACATTTCTCTGGATCTACACGGGTTTTCCAGCGTCGGACTATGAGGGAATAAATACCGAGATCGTAAGGGAGAGGTGCGGCCGGTACCTGGCAAAACGCGATACGGATATCGACGTCGATCTGGTATCGGGCGTTCCGGATTCCGGCGCGGCTCACGGATTAGGATATGCCATGGAATCCGGCAAGCCGTTCCGGCGCCCCTTGGTGAAATATACGCCGGGATACGGCAGAAGTTACACACCGCCGTCACAGCGAACTCGCGACCTGATCGCAAAGATGAAGCTGATACCCATTCATGAGGTGATAGAAGGCAACAGCATCGTTTTGTGCGAGGACTCGATCGTCAGAGGGACCCAGCTCAAGAACTATGCAATCAGAAAGCTGTGGGACTGTGGGGCAAGAAAGATACATGTCAGGCCCGCGTGCCCGCCCCTGATGTTTCCATGCAGATTTAACCTCTCGACGCGTTCGGTCGATGAGCTGGCCGCGCGCAGAGCCATTCGCAGTCTGGAGCATCAAGATGTTGAAGACATCTCGGCATACATGGACCACAATTCCGACAAGTACAAGAAGATGGTCGAATGGATTGCCAGAGACCTGAACGTATCGACGTTGAGATATCAGACGGTGGACGATATGGTTGAGGCTGTTGGTCTGCCAAGGGAGAAGCTCTGTCTCTATTGTTGGACCGGTGAATGTCCAAGATCGAGACGTCCGAAGAAGGCGATCGACATAGTCGATGTCAAAAAACCGTCTGAAGCAAAAGCGGCAGAGAAAGAGGTCACGCTGTAGGTCTATGATCAAAGGAGAGGACCGAACGAGTCGCTGGGGCCGAGCCGAAGTCCACAAGGCTGTGGCCAGGTTCGTCGTGGCGCTGCTGATATACTCTGGGTTTGCCGTCTATCTGTACCGGCCGCATTTCAAAGGCTTCGACAGATGGCAGTACCTTCTGGTTGTAAATGCTTCCGTGGCCTCCTTGGGTTGTTATCTCCTCAGTCGGCGCTGGGTAGCGGGATTCTTCGAGTCTTTTCTTGCCGGAGCGATCTATGGCTTCGGGCCATTGGCACTTGGGTTGGCCAAGTTTCACCCCACGGCGGGTTTTCTGGTTGCAGCCATACCCTGGCTGTTCTGCCCGGCCGCCTTTGGGCCCAGGGCCAGGTGGCGCTTGCTGCGCATTCCGTTGGCCGCTCTGCCGCTTCTGGTGATCATTCTGTTCTTCCAGGTGTCGGCGCGCTTCGGACTATATCCAATCCCAATAAGACTTAAGCTGGAATTCGCCGATTTAACCGGCATCCTGGCCCCTACGATAGCAGCCAAACGACACACGACCTTGACCGGCTTCTATCATGTTCCGATAGCGCCGCTGATCATGGGTGTAGCGGTGTTTCTGGCTCCGCTCAAACTTCTGTTCACCGGCGGCGTCGCCCAGAGAGTAAGATCAACCGCCGCCCTTGCGATTCGGAGATTCGGTATCATCGCAATCTTTGCCGCCGCCACCGTACTGGCCTTTTGCGATTCGTATCTTGATATCAGCCCCATTATATTCTTCGCAATCAGCACACTCTGCTGCTCGATACTCGCCGGCGCCGGCATGCAGGCTCTGGTCGCTGCCGGCCCGGCAGACAGAAGATGGCTCCTTCTCACCTCAATAGTAATGGGAATCCTTGCCGTTGTGGCATTGCTGCTGGCGACAAAATACTTCCAGTCATTCCTTGGGATAGCCGACGCATACGGTCTACTTCTCACCGAGGCGGCCAAAATGTACCTGCTGGGCGCAATTGCCCTTGCGATCCTCTTCTTTATGGCCCGTGCAAAATTGCGGCTGCGCCCAATCCGCCTGGCCCTGCTTTGGGCTCCGATGGCGATCGACTTCTTTCTCGGCGCAACAGAGATAGTCGACAAAACACTCTGACAATTCCAAAGGGTAGCTCTAATAATTGCTTTTGAGAGTCAAGTAGAATATTCTTGTATTCTAGCAAGGAAGGGAAATCAGCCTTAGCCGAAGCTAA
>LJTR01000180.1 GCA_001303465.1 Phycisphaerae bacterium SG8_4 | reverse complement strand
AACCTGTTGCCTCCGAGGACGATAGAGGCGGAAGACCAGGTTCTCTGCCGAAATGTGACGTCACTGAATCTGTCTTACTTCGACGGCGAAGGCTGGGTGGAGGAGTGGGACTCGACTGCCGACGCAAACAGCCTTCCGCTGGCCGTGCAGATCGATATCAAAATAGCGAACAGGACAATAAGCGGAACGAGCGTGCCGCAGGAACGCCGGCTCGTACAGAGTTTTGCCATGCCGTGTGGCGTATGGGCAAAGCAAGAGGAAGAGAACCCCGACTCAGCTCAAGGCGGGAGTTAACAAGCCAAATGAACGCGGATAAGAACAGACAATTCGTACCGAGGGGCCGGAGCAATGGCACGATCCTGATCGTAACGATCTGGGTCGTTCTGGTCCTTGCAGGTCTGGCGCTCGTTTTTGCCCGCTCGATGCGAATCGCCGCGATCGTCTCAGCCAACCACGTTGCTTCGCTAAAGGCCGAAGTGGTCGCCACCGGCGCCGCCGAGTACATTATGGCAAGGCTCGCCGCTGGCGAGGAAGAGACTGGCGAGCTGATGGAGAGCGAGCCCTACGAAGCCGTCGAATTGGGAGAGGACTACTTCTGGGTCCTTCGCTCGAATCTGGAAGATGACGACGAGTTCGACTACGGACTGACCGACGAGGCGGGCAAAGTCAATCTCAACTCGGCATCGGAAGAGATGCTGTTGAGACTGCCCGGCATGACGGCCGAATTGGCCGCCTCGATAATTGACTGGAGGGACGAAGACAGCGAGGTCTCAGCCGGAGGGGCCGAGGACGAATACTATCTTCTGCTTTCAGAACCATACAACTGCAAGAATTCAGAGCTTGAGACTGTCGACGAGATACTTCTGATAAAGGGGGCTTCTGAAGAACTGCTCTATGGCGAAGACACGAACCTCAACGGCATACTTGACGACAATGAAAACGACGGTGATCTCAGCGATCCGGACGATAATCGCAACGGTCGGCTCGATACGGGCTTCTATGACTATGTCACGGTCTACAGTGTGGAGGAAAACGTCGACAGCGAGGGCAGCCAGCGGGTCAATATCAACGATGCCAGCGCACGAGCGGACCTCCAAACAGCGTTGCAGGAGATTCTGAAGGAGGAGAGGGTTCTGGAGGTGATGGGGCTGGTCCCCACCAATCCGTCATTTGCAAATATTCTTGATTTCTATTATATGACCGGCCTCAAAATCGAGGAATTCACACAGCTCGCCGATCGGCTGACGACAAGCGAAGAGGAAACCATGCCCGGTGTAGTCAACGTCAACACCGCATCCAAAGAAGTACTGCTCTGCCTGCCGGGGCTGGAGGAGACCGACGCCGAAGCGTTGCTGTCCTACCGCAGCCGCAACGACGAACTGGACTCGATCGCCTGGGTGACAAACGTCCTCGATCGCGATAAAGCGGTAGGCATTGGAACCTATATTACGGTTCGCTCGTTCCAGTACTCAGCGGACATTGTCTGTCTCTCGGGCAACGGGCGGGCATACAAGCGATACAAGGCGGTTTTCGACACAGCCGGTGGAACGCCACACGTTGCGTACTGGAAGTCACTGACACACTCTGGCTGGCCTCTGAATAGGGAGATTGTGGCTGCCCTTAGAAAAGGGCAGCCTCTTACGAACACTATCCTGGGAATGAAATAGCTGGACGAAAGAAATGCTTGGCACTCAAACACTATTGGGACTTGCTATTGACGATTTCGGCGTGGTTGCGGCCGAGGTGAGCCTTCGGTCCGGCCGGCCCGAGGTCAAACGCGCGGGTAGTATACCGTTCGGCGAGAAGTTGACGTCGGACAACGCCAGGCTACTCGGCCAGCGGGTCAGGCAGTTCCTCCGTGAGAGTCACATGTCGTCGAAGCGCGCCGTCGTCGGAATCCCGACGAAGTGGATCGTGACCAAGGAAATCACCGCCCCAGCCGCGGCACCGGACGCGCTGGCGGCCATGTTAGGCATACAGGCCGAGCGGGCATTCTCTCTCAATTCCAGTGAATTGATATTCGACTATTGCGGCAAGACCAGCGGTTCGGAGAGGAGCGAAGTTCTCCTTGTTGCGGCCCAGCGTCAGGTTGTCGGCAAAGTCAAGCAACTGACCGACGCCGCCGGTTTGCAGGTTCGATCTATCACCGTCTCAACCCTGGCATTAGGTAGACACCTCTCCGAAAGCGGTCCGCAGCAGCGTTACGGGCTCTATGCCAGACCGACATACTGCGAATTCTGGAGTCAGTCCAACGGCAGACTGCGATCATTGCAGCATGTCCCCATGGCAGGCACGAGCGGCGCCGCCGAGCAGGCGGAACGGTTGACTTCCACAATCCAGCGGCTTGTACTGCTTTGCTCGGAGCAGAACCAATCGCCGCCACATGAAATCACAGTATACGATGCCTCCGATCTGCCTGATGGGACAATTGGCAGACTGCACGAGAAGTTGGCGCCTCAGATCGCAATCAGCAACGGCAACGCACGACTGTTACCGGACGGCCCCGCATCGACCCATGAAATCGAGACATCACAGTCGGTAGCAGCCGCATCGCTGGCGATCGCCGGTCTCAGTACAGACAGGCTTTCGGTCGATTTCCTGAATCCACGCATTGGAAAGAAGAAGACCGTCGGCCGCGGGAACCTCACCAAATGGGCGGCCGTTGCCGCAGTGGTTCTTGTCGTGGGAGTCGGAGCCGTTGTTGCCGACTGGCAGAGCAAACGTGCCGACATCGCCGCCTACTCCGAGCGGCTGGACTCAATAAGCGAAGAAGTCGCGGCCGCCCGTGAGATGGTGGATCGTATTTCCTACGCGGGCAGTTGGACATCGCAAGAACCCGAGTTCCTGGAGTGCATTAGGCAACTGACGCTGGCTTTTCCTGAATACCCGAACGTTTGGGCCACGAGCCTGGCTTTGAGCGAACAGGCCGAAGGTTCTTTGGTCGGCAAAGCCGTGGATGAGGCAAGTTTCTATGAAGTCCTGAACAATATGAAAAACAATAGCGCATTTTCCGGCGTTATGACAATGCACGTCCGAAACGCGGGGGGAAGTTCTGCGGAAAAAGAATTCGCCGTGACATTTAAATTCAGAGGTTTGAAATAGAATGGGTCTGTCAAAACGAGAACGGATTATCCTCATTGCTGCGATTGCATCGGTTGGGCTCTTTGTCGCGGTCAAGTTTGTCATCGATCCCGTTCAGGCCAAACGCGATGAAATGGAATCGCAGAGGCAGCAGCTCCTGGGCGATCTGAACGAGGCTGAACTGCTGATCGGCAACCACGCGCGAATGCAGCGAAAGTGGAATGCGATGCTCTCCGATGGTCTGCGAAATGCGACGGAGGCCGAGAGCAGAATTCTGAGTGCACTTCGGGAATGGTCAGGCGCGGCAAACATGGCGCTCATCTCCATTCGGCCGGAGCGCATTTCAAGCAACAAAGGGCTTGAGGAAATGATCTTCACCGTTGCCGGCAGAGGGAGCCTCGAATCAGTCGCGCGATTCCTGTGGCAGATAGAGACAGCCGCGTTGCCAGTTAAGATCAGGGATATGCAGTTGGGTTCAAGCAGTGAAGCCGGCGACAGCATGTCGCTGCAGCTTCACCTCTCGGCACTCTACCTTGGAGCCCAGAAAGAACAAGCGGAACCGGCGGGACCGGGGGGGAGAAAATGAAGAAATACTTTAGACATTTGAAGATACTCATCATCCCGGCGTTGCTCCTCGGACTAAGCATTGCCACATGGTCCGACGCAGGAAAAGGCCAGGCGCCCAACAGACCGGGCGAAGCCCGACAGACGACCGGCCCAGCAGAAGACCGGGAGCCAAACATGTCGGTTGCAGAGCAGGAATTAACAATTCCGGCAGAAACTCAGGAACCGACCAGCCCGGAAGAAGGCCAGCGACCGACCCCGGCGGGCTCGTGGGATGCATACAGGATAGTCGTGGAGCGCAATATGTTCTCCAGGCAGAGAGGACCGCGATTGGAACGCACCAGACGACAGGTGCCGGTTGCTCCTGCCGCGCCTGACCCGGAGTCGTATGTCGTGCTCAAGGGGATTGTCCAGGAGGACGGCGAGTTCATCGCTTTTCTCGAAGACACGCAAAGCGGCCAGATTCGCAGAGTCCGCCAGGGAGACAGCGTCGTGAGGGGCAAGGTCAAAGCCCTGACGCTGGATTCAATTGAGTACGAATCTGGAGATCGCACGACGACCGTCACAATGGGGCTGAACCTGCAAGGCGGTCGGGGCGGCGCCGCTTTCGCCGGAATGTATGAGTTGTCACAGACATCTTCAGCAATGCCTGCGGGAGGTACAACTGAAACAACGACTGCTCCCTCTGAAGATGAAGCGGAAATACTCAGACAACTGATGGAGCGACGGCAGCAGCAAGTCGGGAATTAGATAATACAACAAATATAAAGAAACGCGGACATTCTTAAGGAGACAACAATCATGCGAACTGTTGCACTAACAATACTGCTGGCAATATTGGCCGGGCCGGTATTGCTTAGCCCAGGCCACATTTCGGCGCAACCGAATTCGGATTCAGCGAAAGAGCCCGTTGAGGTTGTCAAAAAAAATGGTGACATGAAGGTCAAGCTTAACTTTCAGGATGCACCATTGCAAACTGTTCTGGAGTACCTGTCCGAAACAACGGGGCTGACGGTTGTCTCCGATGAGCCCATTATTGACGGCCGTATGACGGTTATCAGCCGACAGCCAATCCCAATGACCGAGGCCGTTTCACTGATCAACTCCATGCTGAAGGAAAAGAGCCTGACCACA
The DNA here is from genome assembly GCA_001303465.1 of Phycisphaerae bacterium SG8_4. Taxonomy (GTDB): domain Bacteria; phylum Planctomycetota; class Phycisphaerae; order Sedimentisphaerales; family Anaerobacaceae; genus SG8-4. The sequence goes on along the minus strand of LJTR01000180.1, from coordinate 3,807 downwards.
ATCCTCACGGGCAATGTCCTCAAGGTAGTCACGCTGGAAAAGGCCAAGCAGGAGTACACTCCTGTGCTTGACGGGCGCAACCCGGACGCGATCGTGGCCAGCGATGACATAGTGACCTATGTGATTCCGGTGAAATATGTAACCGCACGTGCGCTGAGGGACAACCTACAGACCCTGGTCCCGGAACACGCCGTTCTCCAGGCAAACGAGGATGGCAATGCCCTGATAATCACCGACACGAAGGCCAACATCAAGCGCTTGATGAAGATCGTCGTGGCGTTGGATACCCACATGGCGTCGGTGTCGGAAATCAGGGTCTTCCGGCTGACAAATGCCGACGCCAGGAGTGCGGCCGACATGATCAACACAATGTTCTCCTCGGACCAGCAAGGCAGCGGTCGCAGCAGCCGCACAGGCCGCGGAGGAACAGGGAGCGGTTTCAATCCGTTTACCAGGTTCGGCGGCGGGCCCGCGGGGGGCGGCGGATTCGGCGGTGGCATGACGGGAGGACGCGGCGGCCCTGGAGGCGGACGAGGCGGGCGCTAGCGCGTACGAATCCGAGGAGTATCGGGATGACACTATGAACCATCGGATTGAGCCGTGAAGGAGCTCGACCAATTCAGCACTGATACATCGTGTATCGAATAGCCTTCGGAGGCTAAGGAGACCATAGCGATGAAGATTCTCAGAATATCTATCGTAAGCGTGTTGCTGGCAGCCACCGGCGTATTTGTGCCTTCTCACAGCTCTGCCCAGCAGCGGGCCGCCGACTCGTCGCGCGAAACCACCGCACAGGACTCGGCTGCCTTTGGCAACCGCTTCGGCAGAGGGCAGCGCGACAGCGGTCGGGCCGATAGCGCCGACGCCGAGGCTGCAGAGGGTGGAGGCAGCGCCAACGTACAGGTTGTAGCGACCTATGACGAACGCACCAACTCTGTGGTCGTTAGAGGACCCAGCGAAATCCTGGCTCTCGTAGCCCAGGTGCTCGAAGATCTGGACTCTACGACGACGAAGATAGCTGACGTCAGGATATTTAAGCTCAGATACACCGATGCCACGACTACAGCTAACATCATTAACCAGATTTTTGGTGAGCAGCGGGCCTCATCGCAATCCAATCAGATCGGTGGCTTCGGTCCCATGATGTTCCGGGGTCCCGGCGGGCGCGGGCAAACACAAGAGCAGGATGGCGGCCAGGCCACGGTAACGGCGGCAGCCGACACCCAGACAAATAGCGTGGTCGTGGCAGGCCCCGATAATCTCCTCAATGTGGTGGAGGAGGTAATCAAAGCGCTGGACAAGAGGGATTCCGAGGCAGCAGACGTCAGGGTATTTCAACTGAGATTTGCCGACGCGATGAACACGGCCCAGATGATTAACGATCTGTTTGGTGATGATGCGCAATCCTCGGGTCCGCAGCAGGGTGGCATGAACTTCATGAGAGGCGGACCGGGCGGAATGTTCGGAGGCGGCGGACGAGGCGGTCAGGGCAACCAACAACAGGAAACCAGCAGCCTGCTGACGGTTAGTGCGGCAGCGGACAGCCGGACCAACAGCGTCGTTGTAACAGGACCGGCAGAAACACTGGATGTGGTAGCCGACATGATCAAGAACGTTGACACGCAACTCGCCACTCTTGCCGACGTGAAGGTTTATCATCTGGAATATGCCGATGCGCAGGACACGGCGGAACTCATAAACGAGGTCTTCGGAGAGAGCGGCAGCTCTTCACGAACTACGAGTTCCAGAAATCAGCAGGGTCAGGCCATTTCATTCCGCGGAGGCGGCTTTGGCGGCCCGGTAGCAGGACAGCAGCAGTCCGCAACCGGCGGCATTGCGGACGTGGCGATTATCGCCTCAGCCGATTCTCGCACGAACTCGGTTGTCGTCAGCGGTCCGGCCGAAACCTTGGCAATCATAACCGACGTCATCAAAGAACTTGACGAGAATCCGGAACAGGAACGCCAGATATTCCTCTATCCGCTCAAGAACGCCGACGCCACGAATCTCATGACGATCCTGAATAGTCTCTTTGCCGAGATGGCGGCGCTGAACGACCTGGGCACGGGCACCACAGGTCAGCAATTCCAGGGTAGCCAGAGAGCGGCCCAGCCAGCGGGAGGCGGAGCAGCCGGAGCAGCCGGAGATTCATCGGGTAGCAGCGATGATCTTTCGGAGGACACTTACCTTGAGGCCGATGTTGATACGAACACCCTCCTGGTGATGACGTCGTCTAAGAACTACGAGAAGATCAAACCGATCCTTGACGAACTGGACAAACCCATCGGGCAGGTGCTGATCAAGGTCCTCTTCGCCGAAGTTACTCATACCGACACCGTCGATCTTGGCACCGAGTTCTCAATGTTGAACATCCAGAAGGGCGGCGACAGCGTACAGACGTCACAGGTCTTCGGCACCCCACCGTCGCTCACGTACCAGGGTGGAGCCAGCTTTCCGACGGGCTTGGCAGTCAGAACCATCGAGGGAGACCTTGACCTGACAATTCATGCCCTTCAGGAAACCGGCAGGTTGAATGTCCTTTCGCGGCCGTACATTCTCACCAGCAACAATCAATTGGCTACGATCACCGTTGGCGAAGAGGTACCGATCCCCACCGGTACCACGGAGGTCGCCGGCCAATCGCAGACCACCATTGAGTACCGTGACGACATCGGTATAGTGCTGAACGTGACCCCATCTATCAATCCCGACGGGCTGGTGAATATGACCGTGAATCCGCGGATCACCACGAGGTCGGCTGACAGCGTCGCAATCACGGAAGATCTTTCTGCGGAGGCCTTTTCCACGCGATCGGCCGAAACAAAGGTCGCCGTACGCAACGGCCAAACCATCGTCATCGGCGGCCTTATTGAGGACAAACATACGGACACTATCAAGAAGATCCCGCTACTGGGGGATATTCCGGTCGCCGGCCATTTGTTCAAGCGAACCATTAAAGAGAAGACCAAGACAGAGCTGCTAATCTTCCTAACTCCGCATGTAGCAATGGATGCGACCGGCCTGACGCCTATTTCTGAGGCCGAGCGGAACCGGAGCATCCTGAATACGGACAAGACAGCCGCAGAAATATTCAGAAAACATATGGACGCAATGGAGCCGGCCGTTCCAGATGCGAACAAACCCTAACCGGGCGGGGCATGGTCAGATTCCCTCAGGGCCAGGTAAGTCGGCCACGTGCGCAAATCGCGTGGCATGGGATTATGCAGCAGTGTCTGTCCCTTTTTGCAGCTGTCGGCGCAGGTAATCCACGTCGGGCCGAGGCATCGTTTCTACCCGGCTGTCGCCGATGATTTGTCCGACTGCGCAAGGGCAGCTGCGGACGCTTGTCTGGGTCAAGATCTGGCATGCATTTGGTGTGCGCGCTGTTTTTCCGAAGAAGAGGATTGACGCGTGTTCGGGAAGTTGCTATATTGCCGCGACTTAGAAAATCTTGGGAGTGTAGCTCAGTCGGTAGAGCAACGGCCTTTTAAGCCGAAGCTTCCCTTTGTAAGCCTTTGTCACCAAACGATTAATAACTACAAATTAATGACTTATGAAACTGATGGCAGACCAGCGTAGAACCAGAGTAGCGTCAAAGGTGCAACGTTGGTACGCGTTTTGGTACGCGTGTTCAGTTCACACGATATATTTGTCACCACCAATGTCCTTTCCTTCGGGACGCAGCGCGACTTCGACTCTTGTGACGCTGTGTGGCGGGGCAAAGACACACACAAGAATTCTCGAGTACTCAGGACTGTGACGCTTCTGGTAAATCGTGGATCATACAGTGGATTCGATCTGTTGTTT